>CBDUXJ010000207.1:0-4721 GCA_965371165.1 uncultured Syntrophobacterales bacterium
GGAATCGTAGTAAGGGGGGCAAAGGCCCATATTACGGGGTCCATCAACTCCCACGAAATCATTACCATGCCCACCCGTGCGATGGGCCCCGAGGATCGGGACTATGCCATCTCTTTTTCAGTTCCCGTGGATACCGAAGGAATCACCCTTATCTTTGGAAGACAAACCAACGACACCAGGAGACTGGAGAGCGAACTCGATGCGGGAAATCCCAAATATGGCATCGTGGGAGGAGAGGCCCTGATCGTTTTCGATGATGTCTTCGTCCCCTGGGAGCGGGTGTTCATGTGCGGCGAACATGAATTCGCACTGGAGTTGGTGGAAACCTTCGCCGGATATCATCGGTCGAACTACGGGGGATGCAAAGTCGGTTTGGCCGACGTGGTTATCGGGGCTTCCGCCTGGGTCGCCGAATCCAATGGGATCGAAAGGGCATCCAATATCCGGAAAACACCCTGACCGAGATGGTCAACATGGCCGAGACCTGTTGGTCTTGTGCCCTAGCCTGCTCCTACGAGGGCTACCAAACCCCTTCAGGTGCTTATATGATCAATCCCCTCCTGGCCAATGTTGAGAAGCTCAACATCACCCGATTCACCTATGAATGGATGAGGTTGGCCCAGGATATTGCGGGGGGAATCATCATAACTCTTCCCTCGGAGAGGGATTACGAACACCCCAAGATCGGCAAATACATCGATAAATATATCAAGGGGAAGAAGGGGTTCTCTACCAAGGACAGGATCAAAATGTATCGACTCATAGAAAACATGGCGGTAGGAGCGGGCCTTCCAGAGGCTATGCAGGGGGCGGGTTCTCCGACGGCCATGAAAATCATGATCGGGAGGCAAGCCAACATCGACCGGAAAAAGGAGTTGGCCAAGGTGATCTCGGGCATCGGAGAAGATCCCTATTTCCAGGACATCACCGAGGTGAAAGAAGACAAGGCTAAGGTTAAGGCCAAGGGGAAGAACAGCAGGAAATAGAAACCATCCCGTGCGATCTCACAGAAGGGGGGGGTCATGGAGGGAAGGAAATATTTCGATCCCGAAATCGATTCGCCCCGAATCATCGGCCGATGGATAAAGACCCTCGAGAATGATGAAATCACCTTTCACCCCGAAGGAAAAAGGCAGGCCGATCTCTTAGTCATCATATGCGGATGTAGAAAGGCCTGCGTCGATCGACCGGAGATTCGGGCCATGGGAGGACAGATCATCTTGATCAAGGGTAGACGGATGGGAGGCCTCTTGTCCGGAGAGGTCAAGTTGGCCCGTCGACTGATTCAAAGTGTTGAATCCATAAGGGAGAAATCCGAGTCCTAAAATCGGAAAACATTGTGAAAGGAGGCCCACCATGGTTCAAAGAAGAAAGAGGTTGGCGAGAGGGGTTGCCGCGATTGGGGCGGGAATCTCTCATTTCGGGGCCTTTAAGGAAAAGGATTCCCGGGACCTTTTTGTGGAAGCCTTTCAGTCGACTTTAAAAACGGTGCAAAAGGGAATTGATCCGAGGGAGATCGAGGCGATCTATGTGGGAAACCTCTCCAGTGATTGCCTCGAAGGACAGGCTCATGTAGCCCCTCTCATGGCGGAATGGGTGGGATTGAATCCCAAGCCCGCCACGCGAATTGAGGATGCCTGTGCCAGCAGCGGCGTCGCTCTGCGAGAGGGAATCATCGCCGTAGCTTCCGGGCTTTACGATATCGTGCTGGTCAGCGGGGTGGAGGTCATGAATAAGTTGACGACGGCCAGGGTTACCGACATCCTGGCGGCGGCGGCGGATGCCCTCTATGAGGTCTCAGTTGGCGCTACCTTCCCAAGCCTCTATGCCCAAATCGCCACTGCCCACATGGCGAAATACGGGACCACGGAGGAACAGTTGATGAAAATCGCCATCAAGAATCACAATAACGGCGCACTAAATCCAAAGGCCCATTTCAACGCCTCCATCCGGGATATCATGAACTCTCGCCTTGCAAAGGCCAAGGAGAGGGGACAACCGATCCCCTCCTGGACCGATGAGATGGAATTCCTCAAAGATCCATCCGCAAACCCCATAGTGGCTTGGCCCATGAAACTCTTTGACTGCTCCCCTATCACCGATGGGGCTGCCTCTGCCATATTGGTTTCCGAGGAGATCGCCCGAAATTTCACCGATACACCCATCCACATTATCGGCACGGGCCAAGCAAGTGATGCTCAAGCCCTCCACGGGAGAAAGGACCTTACCTCACTGAAGGCCGCCAAATTTGCAGCCGATCAGGCCTATGAGATGGCCGGTGTGACTCCTGAAGATATCCAACTCGCCGAAGTCCACGACTGCTTTACCATTGCCGAGGTTGTGGCCACTGAGGATCTGGGATTTTTTAAACCCGGCGAGGGACCAAAGGCCGCCGAGGAGGGGAGAACAGCCCGGGATGGTGAGATGCCCGTCAACACATCCGGGGGGCTCAAGGCAAAGGGACATCCGGTTGGCGCAACGGGGGTGGGCCAGCTCGTGGAAATATGGGAACAGATGAGCGGGCATGCCGGGCCGAGACAGGTCGCCGGGGTCAACCTCGCCTTGTCCCATAACGTGGGGGCGTCCGGCAGCACCGTGGTCGTCCACATCTTCGAAAGGAGGTAGGTGGCCTATATGGAAGAGAAAGAGTTCACAGCGGCTTCCTTTTACCGGTTCCTGGAACGAAAAAAATTGATGGGTTCAAAATGTAAGAAGTGCGGGACCCTCTTCTTACCTCCCCGGCCTCTCTGTGGCCAGTGCTTGGGAAATGAAATGGAATGGTTTCAATTCTCGGGCAGGGGAAAACTCAACTCCTATAGTGTGGTCAGAGTAGGAACTACTGCTTATGAGGAGAAGGGCTACACCCGCGATAATCCCTATTGCTGGGGTGTGGTTCAACTGGATGAAGGCCCCCATATCAGTGGCCTCCTTCTGGGTGCCGATCTCTCTCGCCCGGATTCAATCACAATCGGTCAACGGCTCGAGGTCGTCTTCCAGGATAAACGCGAAGAGGAGGGAGAGAGGACCCCTGTCACCTTCCGTCTAGAATAAAGGACTCATCGAAAAGGACTCGGGGATATCCGGAATAAGGGAGTATATCACCCGCGTGCTCCCGAGGGGGTGACTCATGATAGACGCCTTGCACGGCATTAAGGTCTTGGACCTGGCCCGCCTTCTACCCGGCAACTTCTGCACCCTGCTGCTAGCCGATTACGGCGCGGATGTGCTCAAGATCGAGGATACCGACCGAGGGGATTACGGCAGGTGGCATTCCCCCCGTGTCCGAACCCAAAGCGCCTATTTTATCGGCCTCAACCGTAACAAGAAGAGCATGAAACTCAACCTCAAGACCGAGGAGGGAAGGGCCATCTTCATGCATTTGGCCCAAAAAAACGATGTCATCCTGGAGGGCTTTCGGCCGGGGGTAACCGATCGCCTTGGCATCGGCTATGATGCCGTACGGAAGGTGAATCCCAAGATTATCTATTGCTCCATCTCGGGATTTGGCCAGGACGGCCCTTACAGGGATAAGGTGGGCCACGACATCAACTATATCGGCATCGGTGGCATCCTGGGGATAACGGGCCAAAGGGGTGGGGCACCCGTGATCCCGGCATCCCAGATCGCCGATATCGGGGCAGGAGGAATGATGGCCACGGTCGGAATTCTGATGGCCTTAATCCATCGGCACAAGACGGGGAAGGGCCAGTATATCGATATCTCCATGCTCGACGGTGTAATCTCTTGGTTATCCCTGTTCGCCTCAAAATACTTCGCCGACGGGGAGATTCCGGAAAGAGGGGGAATGATGCTGAACGGACAATTCCCCTGCTATCGAGTTTACCGGACCAAGGACGATAAACATATCACCATCGGGGCCCTTGAGGAAAAATTCTGGAAAAATCTGTGCCGGGCCCTGGGAAGGGAGGACCTCATCCCCCACCAATACGCAACGGGCTCCGAAGGGGATGAAGTGGTTTCCCAACTGGAGGAGATCTTCCTCACCAAGACCAGGGATGAGTGGGTGAAATACCTGGAGGGTTTCGAGATCTGCCATGGCCCGGTCAATGACTTCCGGGAGACCTTCTCAGATCCCCAGGTCCTCCACCGCGAGATGGTACTGGAGGTGAACCACCCGACAGAGGGCCGAATCAAACAGGTGGGATTCCCCATTAAATTCTCGGAAAGCCCCGGCCGAGTCAGGCTTCCATCCCCCGGCTATGGGGAGCACACCAAGGAGGTGCTCCAAGAGTTGGGATATACCGAGGGGAGAATTGAAGCCCTGAAAAAATCCGGGGTGATTTAACTTCCTCGCTTGTCCTTGTCAGGAGGGTTTTCGATTCTTAGCAAACTTTCAGATCTTAAGAACCATCAGATTCGGAGATTGGACACGGAATAGCCCTCGGATTCGGGCTCCCGATAGTGGGGTCGACCTTTCCCTCTGGTTTTTGCCAGTTTCCGTAATGTGCGTTTCAAATATGATATAATTTGAAATTCGGACAACCTTCATACTTTAGTTAATATCGGAAACCAACATGAATACCTCGGATTGATTATCTGTGGTTCAACGAATCCGGAAGACCAGGAATAGCCGGCTGGTTTGGGGATTCCCCTTAAGCCTTGACTTTGTACCTGGCAGAAATCTATAAATCAAATAATAGGCGATAATTGACGTCATTGTAAAAAGTCGAAATAAGACGGCAAAGAAAAAAGATCCAGAT
>CBDUXJ010000208.1:0-4685 GCA_965371165.1 uncultured Syntrophobacterales bacterium
CCTCACCGCCTCAAAGGTCTTCAAAAATTGACGGGTTGTCGTCCTATTTATCCTGGAAATGGCCTTCTTCAAGTCATCCATGGCATCATCTAAATCCCTCTTCTGCTCCATCAGGAAATCATATCGCTCCTTCAATTCCTCATACTCCTCAAGGGCCACCAGATTGACCTCCCCTAACTCATCAAGGGCCGCTCGAAGTTCGTTGAGCCTCCTTTCCGCGGGATCCCGCTGAAAATCGGGAACCCTTTCCTCAACCAATCCTTGCAAGGAAAGCCCGTACTTTTCCGAGAACCTCCCCTCCAGATGCTCCACCGAAAGGTGGACTTCGGCCATTTTGAGATTGAGCTCATTGGTCCTTTGACCAATCTCATCCCGTTCCAGCTTTAACCGCTCATGGCCGGATTCGCTCTCCCTGAGGATTTCGACTAACCTCTCACGCTGCCGTTTTTGGGCTGCCACCGTCCTGGTGAGGTATTTGAGCTCCTTCGTACTCTCCCGTCCCTGCTTCCGAAGGGCCTCTACCCGTTCCTTAGCTTCGGAGATTTCCTCCCTGACCCGCTCCACTCCCCTCAATTTCCTCGCCATCTCATCCTTTGTTCCCCTTTGGGATTGATCCAGGTTGCTGAGCGCCGCTTCAATGCCCTTCATCTTCTCCCTTTGCGCCGCGGCGTTCACCTTTAAGCCAGTAACATCTTGATTAATCTCCTCCAAGGCCACAATCTTTCCATCCAATTTGCCCTTCAATTCCCTTATCTTCTCCTCCCCCTCTCCCTTCCGATCATCGAGTTCACCCAATTGGTTGGAAAGGGCCTCCAATTCTCCCCTCGTTGCTTCAAGCTCGGATTGGAGTTGTCTTCCTTCAAATTCCACGACCTCCGACCTCTGCCTCTGTCGAGTCAGCTCTTGGACCCTCTGGTCCAAATCCCTTTTACAATCCAAGAGCTCTATCTCCTGCTTGTGCCGACTCTCCAGCAAGGCCTCCAGCTCGTTCTCCTTTGCCGAAATGGTATCCGTGAGTTTCCCAATGGTTATCCCCTTGAGACGAACTTGTTCCCTTAACCCGGATACGCTCCCTTCCAGCCCTTTAATAAGCCTCCTCCTCTCAAGCAAGCCGAACCCATCTCCCTCTATACCTCCTCCCGTCAGGCTTCCATCCTGCTCGAAGACCTCTCCGTCGAGGGTCACCAATATTCGAAAGCCCTTCCCCTCCTTCCACAGCCCGTGCGCCCTATCCAGATTATCGACAAGCCATATACCCTCAAGGAGAAGTGCTATGACAGGGGAAAACCCCTCCTTGACCCTCACAAATTGAGCAAGGGGGCCTAACACCCCCTCTTCTTTGGATGAATTCTCCTGCCCCGCGGCTTGAATTGAATCCTTTGGGGTGATGGGGATGAATGTAGACCGACCGTAACTGCGGTCCTTCAGATACCTAAGGGCTTCCATCCCCTCCCTAAGCCCCTTCACTACGATACACTGTAGTCTCCGATCCAATGCAGCCTCCAACGCCGCCTCAAATCGCTGGTCCGTCTCTATCATATCCCCGATGAGCCCGTAAATTCCCTCAAGCTCTCCCTTCTCCTTGGAGAGCATGATTGCCTTGACCCCTCTATCATAGCCCTCGTAATTTTTCTCCAACTCCCTCAACGATTCGAGCCTCGAACCCTCTCGGTGGAGCATTTCCTCCATCTTCTTCAGCTCCGATTCCTCGGCAAGAATTCTCTTACGCAAACCATCGATATCCGCTCCGAGGGACTCCTTCTCTGCCTCCAGTTTCTCCATGGATGATGTGAGGGTATTGATACTCCCCTCTGACCGGGATAAGAGTTTCTCAATCTCTTCAATCGCGCCCTTCGCCTCCCGCTGCTCCACCTCGTTCTGAACTATTCTCCTTTCCAGGCCTTCAATCTCTTTACCCAAGCTGGAGGTTTTGTTTCTCGAAGCCGATATTTGAGATAGGGTGTCCACGAGGTTGGCCTTCTCATCCTCCAGTTCGCTCATGGTGCCCTCATTCTCGCGTTTAAGGGACTCCAGCTCCCGCTCTTTCTCCTTCAATCCCGCCTCTTCCGATATGATCTGCCGGCTCAAATCGGACTTCCCCCCTTCCATCCGTGCCTTCTCACCCCTCGTTTCCTCCAACTTGGAATTCAACTGCCCGAGCTCCTCAAGGTATTGCTTCTCCAGTTGGGAAAGGCGCTCCAGCTCCCGCTTGAGGACTTCGATCCCATCCTTCCCCCTTTGGAGCTCGTTTTGGACGCCCAGGGTTTTCCGCTGGGCCTCATTGAACCCCTCCTCCACCTCCCTCAATCTCTGCCTGGTGTGCTCGATAAAGTTTTGTGTTCTCCGTAAGCTTCGCGTTACCTTCGTTCCCTCCTCCCTCAATCCCCCTAAGTCCTCTTCTATCCCTTCCCTCTTTTTCAACAGCCCGCCACACTCCTCTGCGGCGATTTTCAAATCGAGCTCCTTAATCTCCCCCTTATAGGCCTTAAACCGCTCGGCCTTTCTTACCTGCCGATTCAACCCATTGATCTGTCTTTTGATCTCCCCGATGATATCTCGAAGCCGCAGGAGGTTCTGTTCCGTCGATTCCATCTTCATCAAGGCGGCCCGCTTTCTCTCCCTGAACTTGGTGACTCCGGCCGTCTCCTCGAACAACAACCTCCTTTCCTGGGGCTTTGAGTTCAGGACGAAATCCACCTTTCCCTGCTCGATAATGGAATAGGCATTCACCCCAACTCCCGTGCCTGCGAAGAAATCCATGACATCCTTGAGGCGACATGGATTTTTGTTGATACAGTATTCGCTCTCCCCGGAGCGAAAGAGCCGGCGGGTAACCATGATCTCATCATATTCCCCGTATTCATCGGGAACCCCTCCATCCTCGTTGGAGAACAGGATGCTCACCTCGGCCATTCCCATGGGCTTATTCCCATCGGCCCCATTAAAGATCACATCTTCCATTAACCGTGCTCGAAGGTGCCTTGCACTCCGCTCTCCCGCCACCCACAATACGGCATCAACGATATTGCTCTTCCCGCAGCCATTTGGACCCACAATACCCGTAATTCCCCCCGGGAAGGAGAGACTCACCCTTTCCGGAAAGGACTTGAAACCCAACATTTCCAGCTTCTTAATCTTCATTTTCACCTCCCGGGCGAGCAACGGAAGCCCTTATGAAGAGGCTGGCTTCTTCGAGCCGCTTAATCGTTTGGGCCTTACCCAATATATCTATCACCTCAAAGAGCCCTGGGCTGGCGGTGCAACCCGTCAGAGCTACTCGCACGGGTTGGGCTACTTTCACTAGCTTAATCTCCCTCCTTTCAACAACCTCCCTGAACAACGATTCAACCTCCGCCTCGGACATGATCTCCATCTCCTTGAAGCCCTCTATCAACTCCTCGAAGATATCGATCACCTCCGGCCTCAAAAACTTCTTGGCCGCCTCCTTGTCGTATTCGATCTTCTCCTTGAAGAAGAATTCTGCCTGGTCGGCCATCTGCACGAGGGTCTTTGACCTCCCCTTAAGGCTGACGATGATCTTGTTCAACTTCTCCCCTTCGCCGATGTCATACCCCTTCGCCTTTATAAAGGGAAGCACAAGGGGAACCAGCTTACTCACCTCCCTTGCCTTTATGTGATCCCCATTAATAGACCGAAGTTTTTCAGGGTTGAAGATACCCGCTGACTTCCCCACATTCTCCAGGGTGAACTTCTCTATCAGTTCGCCAATGGAAAAAATCTCCTGATCACCAAAAGACCAGCCAAGCCGAACCAGATAATTCAAAAGCCCCTCGGGTAAATATCCCATCTCTTTGTAAACCATAACCGATTCCGCCCCATGGCGCTTGCTCAACCGGGTTCGATCGGAGCCGAGGATCATCGGAACATGGGCAAAATGGGGAAGGGGGTAGCCGAGGGCTCGGAAGAGGAGAATCTGCCTCGGCGTGTTATTGACGTGATCATCTCCCCGGATGACGTGAGTGATACCCATGGTCCCATCATCTACCACAACGGCGAAGTTATACGTGGGCATGCCATCGCTCCTCTGAATGATCAAATCATCCAACTCCTCATTTTCGAAGGCAATCCGTCCTTTAACCAAATCCTCCACCACCGTCCGCCCCTCCTGGGGACCTTTGAACCGCACAGCATAAGGACCATCGGGATAAGGGGGAGAAAGTTCTCGACATTTCCCGTCGTATTTCGGCTTTTTCCTTTCCCGAAGCGCCCTTTTCCGTTTCTGCTCCAGCTCCTCGGGGGTGCAATAACATCGGTATGCCTTTCCCAGGGACAAGAGCTTGTCCACATGTTCCCGGTATATGGATAGCCGTTCGGATTGAAAGAAGGGACCTTCATCCCAGTTCAGACCCAACCACTGCATGCTATCTATGATGGCCTTGACCGCTTCCTCGGTGGACCGGGTTACATCGGTATCCTCAATTCGCAAGATGAACTTTCCCCCATGATGTCTGGTAAAAAGCCAGTTGAAGAAGGCCGTCCTTGCGCCCCCAATATGTAAGAAACCCGTCGGGCTGGGTGGAAAGCGAGTTCTAACCCGGCTCAATTCCTCCCCCCTTTGGCGCGTTCAATGGTCACCGCCTGCTCTAAATTGGCTTTTTACTTCAACGATTTCAATTGAAATACTATTTTACCCGTTAAACGGGAGATGTCAAGGAAAAATGAGC
>CBDUXJ010000209.1:0-4670 GCA_965371165.1 uncultured Syntrophobacterales bacterium
TAACCGTCTCTACACCTGCTGCCTCCCTCCTGCCCACAACCACTACCTTTGCACCTTCCCTGGCAAAAAGGATGGCTGCTGCACGTCCAATCCCCGATGTTGCCCCTGTTATAACGGCCACCTTGTCCTTGAGTCTCATCTCCAGTCCTCTCCCTCGTGGATTTCTCCAACAGATCTATGTGATTGTTTCCCTTTCTTTTCATATTGTCAACAGATAATATACCACGGGAATTTGATGTCCCGTTGATTCTCCTCACACGGCCCTTCCCGCATGAAAGCCTTCACCCATGGCATCTATGATACGTCGGGGATTAACGCGATCGCCAACCTTTACAACGGGCACCCCTGATGAGCTCAGCTCGTCGCAAAGTCCATCGTTCGGTTCGGCACCCACAGCAAGGATTACCGTTCCAACCGGGAGCCTGATCTCTTCGTTACCCTGCTGAATAACGGCGGTCTTCTCTTCAACCCGTTTGAGCTCCGCTTCTGTGTACACCTTCACGCCATTTTTCTGAAATCTCAGGGTGAAATAGGCCTTGGTATCGGCATCCCCGTCCGCGGAGATCTCCGGCAAGACTTCCACCAGGATCACCTCTTTCCCTTGTTCGCTGAGCAGATCCGCAGTCTCGCAACCGACCAATCCGGCTCCGAGGACGAGGCACGGTGCTTGAGGCTTGGTATCGCCGGCAATCACATCCCACGCTGGCACGGTTGGAGTCGTCTCAAAACCAGGGATATGCAGTGACTGGGGATGGGAACCCAGGGCACATATAAGGGCATCTGGGTTATATTCTTTAATGAGTGAGGGAGTGGCTTCTTTACCAGTGATCACCTCGACATCTGTCCTTTTGAGCCGATTGAGGAGGAACTGTCTAAACTGCTGAATCTCCTCTCTGCCTGGCGGTATGGATGCCAGGTTCAACTGGCCTCCCACCTCTTTATTCATTTCGATGAGAACGACCTTATGACCTCTCTCCCAGGCCGCGTGAGATGCTTCCAATCCCGCCGGTCCGGCTCCCACCACGACCACCCGCTTGGGGGTGGGAACCTTGGGGCAGGGGATCTCTTCCTCTCGTCCAAGGGTCGGATTTATGGAACACCGAATGTCCAACTGCTCAAAGATTCGCTTGTAGCAACCCTCGTTGCATGCAATGCAGGTTCGAATCGACTCTTCCTCGCCCTCAAAGGCTTTCCCTGGAAGGTGGGGATCGGCCAGAAGGGGGCGCCCCATCGCTACCAGATCAGCCTTGCCTTGTGAGATGATTTCCTCCGCTAACGCTGGGTCATTGATTCGTCCAACGGTGATCACCGGAATGTGAAGATTTTTTTTCATTTCCGCTGCCAGGGGAACGAGACACCCACGCTCGGTCATCATGGGCATGGTACGTAAGATTTGATGGGCTTGGTGGAGGTCACCGATCTTCTCCCCCCCTGGGGCACCAGCGGAAACCATAATGGCATCAATCCCCGCTTCTTGAGCCAGAAGCGCAATTTCGGTCATCTCCGCCAGGCCCAAACCTCCCTTGATAAACTCATCTCCGCTGATTTTGATGGACAGGGGAAAATCTTTTCCTAATCGCTCCTTTATTCCTCCAACGATCTCCAAAAGGAAGCGAGTTCGTCCAGAGAGGTCTCCTCCGTACTCATCGGTCCGTTGATTGGATAGGTGAGAGAAGAACGAGGGGACCAAGTATCCGTGGGCGCAATGGATATCAATCCCGTCGAAGCCAGCGTCTCGTGCTCGTGCTGCTGCCTCGATGTGAGCTTGAATCAATCCTTTGACCTCCGCTTTGGTGAGGGCCCGGGGCATTTCTCCCCCCGGCTCCACTGGCATTGCGGAAGGGGCGACGGGTTGATGGCCGCTCACTTCAGCGTGAGCTCGCCTTCCGGCATGGTGAATCTGAATGAAGATCTTTGCGTCATTGTTGAGCCCATGGACGGTTTTGGTCAGTTCACGGAGTTTCTCAGCATGTCCCGGAGAAGAGAGCCCAAGCTGATTCATGTAGCCCTTACCTTCGGGTGTAAAGAACGTTCCCTCGACGATAATGAGGCCAATGCCACCCTTGGCTCGCTCAACGTAGTAGCGAGTAAGTTTCTCTGTGGCCAATCCCTCTTCGGTGGCGTAGTTCATGGTCATGGGGGACATGACAAGGCGATTCTTGAGCGTGAGGCTTCCCATCTGAAGTGGCTGAAATAAGTTGGCGTATTTCATACCTGATCTCCTTTCAGCGGCACTTTTCTCTCGGCATAGTGAAGAGTTCGCCATGGCGGTAGCCGAGGTTTGGCAGGATATAATCCGCAATGGAAACACGACAATTCAAAAGATCGACAGGATCATGAGATATCTCAGCCTTCCTTTTCATCAAACTCAACAGAAAGCCAGCCCCGGAGACATCTTCGACAAAAATGAATCCGATCACCCGTCCGGCTCTGATCACGATCTTTCGATAGGATTCTCCCTGTTTCCTCACGAGGATATCCACGCCCGGGCCTTCTTCGTAATGTGGATGTCCACCTGCCATAACCCGAAGCCCGAAAAGATCAAGGGCATTCAGCGGGAAATTGTGGATATAGGTTCGATTTCCCCCTGCCATATTCCACCCGGCTACTGTTCCCTGACGAGTGGCGGCAGGCCAGGTGGCGTTGTTCAGCCGTTCGGAACTGATCGAATCGATGGTCATAGCTACGTCGCCCGCCGCGTAGACCTCCGGGACGTTAGTTTCCATGCGCTCATTCACCAAAATGCCACCCTGGAGATCAATTCCGGAGTCGGCGAGGAATTGGGTGTTGGGACGCACGCCGACGGCCTGAATAACACTTTGACAGGAAAACGTACTGCCGTCCTTCATCATTACTCCCGTCACCCATCCGTTCTCATTGAGGAATTCTGCCACCTCGACATCGGTTTCGACCCTAATTCCGTGTTTGCGGAGCTTATTGCCAATCAGGAGGGACGCCTTTTGGTCGAGCATACGTGGTGCTAACTTTGGTTCTTTCTCAAGAATGGTTACTTCGACGTCCCGCTCCCTCAGGTGACAGGCCAGTTTTAGGCCAATAAATCCTCCTCCGATAATAATGGTTTCTCTTAGATTGGGCCTTCCGCCCAAAATCGTTTCTGCGTCGCTTATGTTTCGAAGACAGATAACACCTTTTGCCTCAACACCGGGTATCGGAAGGGAGATGGGGGATGACCCCGTGGCGATCAAAACTCGATCGTAGGATATCTCTTCGCCATCCCCGACTATGAGTTTCTTGGACCCAGCATGTAACCCAACCGCCTGGCAGTCAAGCCTGACGTTGATCCTCTTCCTTCCGGCCCAAGAGGGATCTCGGAAGAAAAGGGTATCTTGTGAAGGGCCTCCCGTGATGAAATAGGTCAACATCACTGGGGAATGGGCAAGGGTGCTATCTCGGGAGACTACCGTTATGGAATGTGCCGTGTCTCGCCTGCGAATAGTCTCGGCGGCAAAGATACCCGCTGGTCCACTACCGACAATGAGGAATTTCATCCTTTCTCCCCGAGAAATTCCAGGATTACTGGAAGGACTTCTCCACCGCGGGGCGGTACATATACGGATCCAAGTTTCTCCTTGAGATCCTTACAGAAGAATCTCTCTACGACTTCGCTTCCGTGGATGGGCAATACGGGAAAGGATACTACGGTAAACCCGCACACCAACGCTCCAAGTACCGAAGCCGTTGACTGAGAAAATACCGCGGCAATGGCACCAACCCCATTCACTGGAAGGGACCATTTTCGAAAGAATCCCCGCCCGATCCTTGGCAAACTGCTCATATCTTTCAAAGGGATGAGGCGTGCTCTTCCATTCAATCTTTGCCGAAGTTCTTTCGTCGTTCGGCCAATGAATTCCTCGGAAATCTCATCATCATCGGAGAGGAGGATAACGACCGGAAAAGGGTCGGGGGGGATGGATTCCCCTATATTGAGGGCTTCCTTTTCCATCTTGGGCAGCCATTCCCCATCGGTCAAGAAGCGCATATCACGATGGAGCTCTTCAGAGATGAACGCGACCATGGAGGTTTTCAAGCACTGCCAGAGAATCACCTCAATCGGCGAAGAGTCTTTTTGCTCTTGACCGAGACCATCGAATATCGGGATGATCAGAGAGTCTGGCAGAAGAGTGTCTCGATGAATATGGGGAAAGGCGTCTTCAGGATAAAGCGAGGAAAGTAACGTACTCGGTCTTTCTGGCTCGGAAAGGAGAGAGAGAAGCTTCTCAGATTCCCCCAGGAGATAGCGGGTAAATCGGTTCACCGATACCTGAGAGGTCAATCCATATTTTTGAACGATACCCTTGATTACTTCCTTGCCTGGGCGCTTCCTCGTCCCTTTCGTAAAGGCCAATGCCCCGAGCTTCCGCATAGCTTCACTAAGGTCTTTCAGTCCGCGGGCGGCCTCAATGGCAACGAGACGGAGAAGGTTTTTGGCGACCATCAGGTCGGCATCGTCCCCACACAGCCCTTTCGCTGATTCCGTATCGAATGGACTAATGCGGCATGGACCGAGCAGGCAGGCAGAACAGCAAAGCCCCGTAAGGCCATACCCACAGGCCGGGAATTTTCCAATTTCTCGTTCAGTCCGTTTCACGGTGCACCTTTGACGGCTTCGTAAAAAGTCCATCTGCCGTTCGACATGCTCACGGCCCTGA
>CBDUXJ010000210.1:0-4659 GCA_965371165.1 uncultured Syntrophobacterales bacterium
TGCATCTGGATCTTTTTTCTTTGCCGTCTGATTTATGACTTTTTACGAGACCATCTATAATTAGATGAGAATATCACACTTTTCAAACACTGGGGATGAAAAAAGCTCATCCCTCTGACCCGGGACTTCGGTTTTGGCGGAGGGAGAGGGATTCGAACCCCCGTCTCCTTTCGGAGAAGCGGTTTTCAAGACCGCCGCCTTCATCCACTCGGCCATCCCTCCTAGCTCTTTCCTATCCTTTCAATTCCGCCCATAGGACCCTTCAAGGCATCGGGGATGAGAACCGTTCCATCGGCTTGCTGGAAGTTTTCAATAATGGCGATGATCATCCTTCCGATGGCGTAGGCAGTCCCATTCAAGGTATGGACGACTTTGACCTTTGTCCCACCGGATCCTTGGTCGCGGGCACGATATCGAACGTTGAGTCTCCTTGCTTGAAAATCCGTACAGTTCGAACAGGAATGCGTTTCCCGATACTCTCCCATACCGGGCATCCAGCACTCGATATCCCGCTTATTAGCCGCTGGATCCCCGAGGTCGCCGCTGCACATCTGAACTACCCGGTAGGGAATTCCCAGCATGCGAACCAATTTCTCCTCCATTTCCAGGATAAAATCGTGTTCACCCCCGGATTTCTCCGGCTCGCAAAAGGAAAACATCTCAACCTTATCGAATTGATGAACCCGCAGTATTCCCTTGGTATCCTTGCCGTAGGAGCCCGCTTCCCTCCTGAAGCACGTGGAAAAAGCTACATACCGCCTTGGCAAATCCCTCTGATCCAGGATCTCATCCATGTGCATCGCCCCAAGGGACTGCTCAGATGTCCCAATGAGGTAGAGGTCGTCCTTCTCCACGTGGTAAACCTCATTACCTCCCCTCGTTAAGTATCCCATGCCATCCATCGCTCTGTGATTGAGCATCACGGGTGGGATAACCGGAATAAAGCCCTCCCTTGTAAGGGTATCCATGGCTAGTCGAACTAATGCAAACTCCAAGAGAACTAAATCCCCCTTTAGATAACCGAACCTCGATCCGGAGACTTTGGCGGCCCTTTTCGTGTCGATGATATCCAATCCTTCCGAGACTTTCATATAATCCCTGGGGACAAAATCAAAGGTCGGCCTTTGTCCAACCTCTCGAATAACCACATTCTCCGTTTCATCCCTCCCCTCGGGGACTTCGGGAAGGGGAAGGTTCGGAATCATCTGCATAAGGCCCGAGAATTCCTCCTCTATCACTTTCAATTCCTTCTCGGAATCCTTCAATCGCGCCTTAGTTTTTTGCGCCTCCAAGCCCAGGATTTCATCCAGCGTTTCTCCTTCTCTCGTTCTTTGAAAAACCTCCGTGCTCGTCTTCTTCTGTTGCGCCCTTAACCCCTCCACCTCCTTGAGGATAGCCCGACGCTTTTCATCGACCTCCAGGAAACGATCGAGATCGAAATCCACCCCCTTCTTACGGCACCCTTCCCTCACCTCATCAGGATGTTCCCGGATAAACTTGATGTCTAACATAACTCCCTATTCCAACATGCTTTCAAAAAAGCTAGAAAATGCTACCATTTAAGGCCTTTCTCGTCAACATCCTAACTGCTGGAGCTTGCTGAGTTCTTGGAGAGAAACCGTTGTCCCTGAGCGTAATCTGAGGGACAAGGGTCATCTAGGAGGAGAAATCCAAAACACACTTTTCCCTTCCCCTGCCTAGCGCCTACTGCTTACTGCCGACCCCCTCCTCCTGCCTCTTACCTCTACCCTCATCCCTGCTTCCTTCCGACGGCAGCACCCAAGAAAGATTCTGCTAATGGATCGTTTGTATCTTCTCAAATGACCTTTTTAAATACTGTCCCGTGTATGAGGTCGGGATGTTGATTATTTCCTCGGGTGTCCCCTGTCCGATCACTTCCCCTCCTTGCTCGCCACCCTCAGGGCCGAGATCGATGATATAATCGGCCGATTTGATTACCTCCATGTTATGCTCGATGACAATGACCGTATTTCCGGAATCGGCCAAACGATTGAGAACATCCAAAAGCCTCTGAATGTCGGCGAAATGGAGGCCCGTTGTTGGCTCATCCAAAAAATAAACGGTTTTACCGGTGCTCTTCTTACTCAACTCCCTTGTCAACTTAATCCTCTGTGCCTCCCCTCCCGAAAGGGTCGTGGCGGATTGCCCGAGCGTTATGTATCCAAGCCCCACATCACAGAGGGTTTGGAGCTTCCTCTTAATAGTGGGTATGTTTTCGAAAAACTCGTGGGCTTGATCGACGGTCATGTCCAGCACATCTGCGATAGTCTCTCCCCTATATTGGATTTCCTGGGTCTCCCTATTATATCGTTTCCCCCCGCAAACCTCGCATGTGACATAAACGTCTGGAAGGAAATGCATCTCGATTTTAATAATCCCATCACCCTTACACGACTCGCATCTGCCTCCCGCTACATTAAAACTGAACCGCCCCGGTTTGTACCCCCTCATTCTCGATGCAGGTAGTTGGGCGAAGAGGGTTCGAATGAAGGTGAATACCCCGGTATACGTGGCCGGATTGGATCGAGGAGTTCTCCCAATGGGCATCTGGTCGATGTTGACCACTTTATCCACATATTCCAATCCCTCTATCCCTTCCAGTGGACCGGCCTTTTCCCTTGAATGATAAAGCTTCTGGGCTAAAGTTCTGAACAAGGTGTCGATTATGAGGGTGCTTTTCCCCGACCCAGAAACCCCCGTTACACACGTAAATAATCCAATGGGAATTCCCACCTCGATATTCTTAAGGTTATTCGCCCTTGCCCCTTTAATCACCAGGAACTTTCCCCCAGCATTTCGGCGCCTTTTGGGAATGGGAATTGAAAGGTCCCCGGATAGGTATCTCCCCGTGATCGATTCCTGAGACTCGAACATGTCTCGTGGTGCCCCTGAAAAGATTACCTTGCCCCCATTGGTACCGGCCCCTGGACCCATGTCGACAACATAATCTGCTCGCCGGATTGTTTCTTCGTCGTGTTCAACCACGATGACCGTATTTCCCATGTCTCGCAGTCCCTTGAGGGTGTTTAACAGTCGAATATTATCCCTTTGATGCAAGCCAATACTGGGCTCATCCAAGATGTACAACACCCCCACCAAGCTGGAGCCAATCTGTGTGGCCAGCCGAATCCTCTGAGCCTCACCCGCCGAGAGGGTCGCCACCGTTCGGTCTAGGGAGATGTAATCCAACCCCACATCGATCATAAACCTCAACCTTTCGGTGATTTCCTTGAGAATTCCCCTGGCAATCTCCATATCCCTTGTGTTTAATGTAATGCTCTCAAAGTACTGTAGGAGATCTTTAATGGAAAGTTTGACGATATCAGCCAACGACATTCCATCGACCTTGATAAAGAGGGCTTCCTTGCGTAGTCTAGCCCCCTCGCACGTTGGGCAGGGGAAAAAACTCATATACCTCTCCATCTCCTCCCGAAATTCCTCCCGTTGGGTCTCTTGATACTTCCTCTCCAATTCGGGGATCACCCCCTCTATCCCGTCCTCTCCATGAAGAAAACTCCTCTGGATCTCTTTCGGTAGATCTCCAAAAGGAATACGTAAATCGACCCCCTTAACTCTGGCCGTATGATGCAAAGATGCGGGAATCTTCTTTCGCCACGGCAAGATCGCCCCTTCCAAGACCGACACATTTTTGTCGGGGACGAGCAGGTCTGGATCGAAATGCATCTTCGTCCCCAATCCACTACAGGCTGGACATGCTCCATATGGACTATTAAAGGAAAACATCCTGGGAGTGATCTCGGGATAGCTGGTTCCACAATCGATGCAGGCAAACCGTTGACTGAAGATGACTTCTTCCGAATTCCCAATGATTACCTTGATAATTCCATCCGCTAATGTGGTGGCCAACTCCAAGGAGTCCGTTAGCCTCGACTTGATTCCATCTTTTATTATCACCCTATCGATAACTACATCGATATCATGCTTTTTGTTCCTGTCCAAAAGAATCTCCTCGCTGAGATCCCGCATTTCACCATCGATCTTGACCCGAACGAATCCATCCCTCCGAAGATTCTGCAATTCTCTCCGATACTCCCCTTTCTTTCCCCTCACAACGGGGGCCAAAAGGGCGACTCGTTCCCCATGGGAAAGGGCCAAGATCTGGTCCGCTATCTGTTGAATCGTCTGTGAGGAAATCTCCTTGCCACATTGGTAACAGAAGGGTTTTCCAATATGGGAGAAGAGGAGCCGAAGGTAATCATAAATTTCCGTCACCGTTCCCACTGTGCTCCGGGGGTTCTTGATAACAGTCCTCTGATCGATGGAAATAGCCGGCGATAATCCTTCTATAAGCTCCACATCGGGTCTTTCCATCTGCTCCAGAAATTGACGGGCATAAGCCGAAAGGGATTCCACGTACCTCCTCTGCCCTTCCGCATAGATGGTATCGAAGGCCAAGGACGACTTCCCCGACCCACTCAGGCCAGTAATTACGATGAGACGATCCCTGGGAAGCTCCAGATCGATATTTTTCAGGTTATGCGCCTTTGCCCCCCTGATGACGATTTTTCCCGCTGTCATATCAGCTCAAGCCTCATGGATAGAGAATGCTTAACTATGTAAGACTGACGGCTTCGTAAAAAGTCCATCTGCCGTTCGACATGCTCACGGCCCTGAGCA
>CBDUXJ010000211.1:0-4635 GCA_965371165.1 uncultured Syntrophobacterales bacterium
TTTGATCCCCCGATAGGGGAACTAGAATCAAAATTTTTAATCAATCCAACCGCATTAGGTTAGCAACGAACGCTGAAAGGGAGGAGACACATGAACCTCATCTGGTGGGGATTTACGATCCTGCTCGTCCTTGGCATAGCTGCCTTGGCCATCGTTGTTTTTATAGGAATAGTGGCTTTTTTCGTAGTATCCATCGTGGAGTATATCGAATCAAAGCTCGGGATAGTCACCATTGGGGAAAAAGAGGAAGACCTAATAGTGCAGGCGGAAAAGCTGAGAGAGGAGCATAGAAAGGCATTCAAAGGCCCCTGGACCCTTACCCCAAAGGTAAAACCGTATAATTCTAAAATCTTCCAATTTTTCAAGGCGAAGGAGATATTGGAAAAGAGATCGCCATAGGAATCTTAAAGGTATATCCAAATTCGATACCAGAGGGGGTTCTGAAATTCCAGGCTCCCTTCTGCGACTACCTTATAGCAAGAGCTTCAATGACTATCAACCCTTTGACCTTCTGTATCGCCTCCCTCGTCCATACCCTCTTAAGCCACGCATGAAACCCCTGCCCCTCAAGAAGGTCACCCTGGAGAAATCCAGAATGGCACTCTTTATGGTACGAATGATATTGAAAAGGGCGAGGGCTTATGGTATGGTCAAATCCTGCCCATTGGTATTTTTCCCCGGAGAATACGACCAGAAATAACGTCAAAAAATTATTCAAGGCTCAAGATCCTTCGACCCCCTCGGGACGATTGCTGATTCGTCGACCACCATTATTCATGGGTAATTTCGCCCTGAGCTCTACTTGAGGACAAACGGAGGGGGAACGGGCAGGTATGAGCATTTTGTTTGTAAGGATGTGGGAAGGGAGGTATATCAATGGCCGAGGAGAAAAGGGCCATCTATTCAGTGATGGATGAGACCCGGATATTTGAACCCCCACTTGCCCTCAGCAAGGAGGCTCATGTGAGGAGCCTTGCCCAATACGTGGAAATTTATAAAAGGTCCATCGAAGACCCCGAGGGATTCTGGGCCGAAAAGGCTAACCAACTGGAGTGGTTCAAGAAATGGGACCGCGTTTTGGAGGCCGACTTCGCCAAGGCCGAGATCCGTTGGTTCAAGGGTGGAAAATTGAATGCTTCCTACAACTGTCTGGATCGACATCTTCGGAATGGGCGTAAGGACAATACGGCCCTCATTTGGGAAGGAGAACCCAATGGGCAAAACCGAATTTATACCTACCAACAGCTCCACCGAGAAGTCTGTAAGTATACCAACGTCCTGAAGAAGAAGGGGCTTAAAAAGGGTGACCGGGTTGCTTTGTATATGCCCATGATTCCTGAGCTTCCCATAGCGATGCTAGCCTGCGCTCGAATCGGTGTAATTCATAGTGTGGTCTTTGGAGGTTTCAGTGCCGAATCATTGAGAGATCGAATATTGGACTGCGAGGCTAAACTTGTGGTCACCGCGGATGGGGGCTTTCGAGGAGGAAAAGCCATCGGTCTCAAGGAGAATGTGGATATAGCCCTGCGGGAATGTCCCAGTGTTGAAGCATGCATCGTATGTAAGCGATCCCATATCGATGTAAATATGGAAAAGGGAAGGGATAGTTGGTGGGAAGAAGAGATGACTGCCCAAGATATCACGGCAGATTGCGAACCGGAAGAGATGGATGCCGAAGATCCCCTGTTCATCCTCTATACGAGCGGGAGTACCGGGAAACCTAAAGGAGTGCTCCATACCACCGGTGGTTACCTCCTCTACGCGTTACAGACCACGAAATGGATCTTCGACATAAAGGATGGAGATACCTACTGGTGTACAGCCGATATTGGTTGGGTCACCGGCCACAGCTATGTCGTCTATGGCCCTTTGGCCCTAGGGACCACAAGTTTGATGTTCGAAGGTGTACCCACATACCCTAACGCCGGCCGATTTTGGGAGATCGTGGAGAAATATAGGGTAACTATCTTCTATACCGCGCCAACCGCTGTCCGGGCCCTGGCACGGGAAGGAGATGATTGGCCTCGGAAATGGGATTTGAGCAGCTTACGAATCCTGGGAACGGTGGGGGAGCCCATCAATCCAGAGGCCTGGATGTGGTATTACAAAGTGATTGGAAGGGGAAACTGTCCCATCATGGACACCTATTGGCAGACGGAGACGGGGGGAAGCATCATCAGTCCCCTTCCAGGCGCAATCCCCATTAAACCGGGATCTGCGACGCTTCCTTTTCCAGGCATCGATGCCGTTGTGGTCCGAGAGGATGGATTTGAATGTGACGTCAACGAGGGTGGCTATCTCTGCATTCGCAAACCGTGGCCGGGAATTATGAGGACCGTCTATGGCGACCCGGAGAGATTTGCCGATACCTATTTCTCCCAGTTTCCGGGTATGTACTTCACGGGAGACGGAGCCAGAAGGGATGAAGATGGCTTTTTCTGGCTGATGGGGAGGGTAGACGATGTTATGAATGTTTCGGGACACCGACTGGGAACGGCGGAGATCGAAAGCGCCTTCGTCTCCCACCCATTGGTGGCCGAAGCGGCCGTCGTGGGATTTCCCCATCATATCAAGGGTCAAGGGATTTATGCCTTTGTGACTTTGAAATCCGGCATCGAAAAAACGGAAAACCTGAGGAAAAAGCTGATAGGTCATGTCCGTAAGGAGATCGGACCCATTGCCACACCGGATAAAATCCATTTTGCCGACGCCTTACCCAAGACTCGAAGCGGAAAGATCATGAGAAGGATTTTGAGGAAGATAGCCGCGGGTGATATCGACAATTTAGGCGATACGTCGACCCTGGCCGACCCATCCGTTGTCGAGGTCCTCATCGCTGGACGGAAATGAGGTGCGGCGGGAGTTGAATCTTCTTTTCCATTTATTGAAAGATTCGCTCTGGCTTCTTACATCTACAAGGGTCATCATTTGAAGTGGCGGACCGTTTGTGAAAAAATGTCTTTTTCCTTGTATTATCCCTTTTACGTGCTATATAGTTAAGTAGTTAAGGATTTCACATTACCTGAAAATGTTTTGAATTTTTGTTGAAGGGAATTAAGAGTTGAAGTTTTCCAAGGTTCCAGAGGCAACCATTAGGCGGTTATCAAGATATTCAAGGTGTTTGGAACAATTACAGGCTAGGGGAGAGAAAGTTGTTTCTTCCGCCCAACTGGCCACTAAGTGCGCAGTCAATGCAGCCCAGGTGAGAAAGGACTTAGCCTACTTCGGTGAGTTTGGTATCAGAGGGGTTGGATATTACGTCAGGGATTTATTATTCGATATTAAACGAATCCTCGGATTGGACAAAGAATGGAGAATGGCAATTATCGGGATGGGAAATCTGGGTTCAGCGCTCTTCTCCTATAAGGATTTTCTGAAGCAAAACTATAAAATCGTGGCCGCTTTCGATATCGATCCCCCTAAGGTCATTGGGAAGGTATCGGAAAAGCTAGGCAAGCCCGTGGAAATCCTTCATTCCCATACCTTAAGGGAAGTAGTGACGGAGAGAAACATCGAGATCGGGATTATCACGACCCCGGCGGATCAAGCCCAGAAGGTGGCGGATCAACTGGTGGAAGCCCATGTCAGGGGAATCCTCAACTTCGCCCCCGCCCAAATAGATATTCCGGAAGGGTATATCGTGAAGAACGTCTTCTTCACGACGGTATTGGATAACCTGGCCTATCTCCTATCCGTTTAATTCTATTCAATCTTCAATCCAACGGTTGGCTTCCCTCCGCCATCGGAGGATGAGCCTTTTCCCCACAGCTACCAATTATCATTTCGTTACGAGACGAGGGCGGAGTAATGTTCCCTTCAATGAGAAGGCATAAATTCCCTTGGTCTTACCTTGCCAGCCGAGAAGAGAGAGGAGTATCCGATACCTGGGATCGAATTTCGCCGAGGGTTTAATCGTAATCCTCAGGTTAAGTAGACTTTTGGGTAAATCGGAATTGAGAAGGATATTTCCGAGTACCTGGCCATTGAGATCCCCTCCTGAGGAGGCGAGCCGCTTGATAGTGACTTTTCCACGTTTTAGTTCTATGTTACCTTGAATGTGCCCCACGCGAAGAGGAGCTACGCCGGGCAAGGGCAATCTGCTCAGCATCGCCTCGCTGATCAGAAATTCCGCTGATCCGAATTTTTCGGAGATACCCTCTCCCCCAAGGGTAACCATTGTTTTCCCTTTAAGGATTCCCCCCATTTCTACGCCCACGATTTCCCTGAGAATGTGGATTCGTTGGAGGTTTACATCCTTTCCTGAAAGCATTAATTCCCCTGGTCCCCCGCTTTTGGAAAACTCCCCCTCCACGGTGCCTTCCAACACCTCTCCCCATAATCGAAGGTGGACTCTTCTCCAGAGAAGTGGAAGGAGGGAAAGGGTAATCCTAAACTGCTCGACACTTAACACTTTAACCTTTTTCGAATCCACCAAAGCGTAGATGACCACATTCTTAAATGTTAAACCCGATAAGGGATGAGGACGAATCTCCTCAATTTCGTAACGGAAGGGAGTTTTGGCCTCCAGCTCCCCTATGATTCTTCTCTTGAGGGTTTCATAGGGGAAACCGATATAGAGAAAAAGGATGAAAAGGAAAACGCCAAGATGGATAAAAATGACAGCGTAGAGCACCT
>CBDUXJ010000212.1:0-4634 GCA_965371165.1 uncultured Syntrophobacterales bacterium
TCCATTGGTTATGAGTCGTGGTCTAAAAGTTCAACTTAGGAATTCCCACTATTATCCTTACGTGGCTTGATCGGCTTACGGCGCGAACGCTTTTGGTCGAAACACCAAATAGTTAAATTTGGAGTCCATCCGAAGGTGGAATCACCGCGGCTTTACAAGGAGGGGATAGAACCCTATCAGATGTGGTATCGATGGGTCATGCTGGCCCTGGTATCGCTTTTGTACTGGGTTTTTGGGGTCGTCATGCGCTCAACCGCCCCCCTTGTGACTCCGATCCTCGAAGACTTCAACATCTCCTATTTTCAGATGGGAATTATCCTGGCAGCATGGCCGCTGACCTATATATTCGTTGCCGCATTGAGTGGCGCTATCATGGATCGGTGGGGTATACGTAAATCACTTTTCGTTGGCATTGTAATCATCGGCCTGTCAGAATTTCTCCGGTACTTTGCCGTTGGATTTGCGAGCATGGTATTCTGCGTAGCTCTTTTCGGTTTAGGCGGTCCTATGATATCCGTGGGTTGTCCGAAGACGATTTCCGTGTGGTTCAGGGGAAAGGGGCGTGGGATAGCAGTTGGTGTCTATACGACGGCAGCTTGGATCGGAAGTCTAACCGCTTATTCAACGGCAAACAGCGTTGTCATGCCCCTCACTGGATATAGCTGGAAACTTACCTTTGTTTGGTATAGTTTGCCGGCCTTCATAGCCGCGTTATTATGGTGGTTCCTGGCCAGGGATGTCACGCCAGTGGAAGCTTCGGAGCGCACGAGCATCGTCAAGGTACTCACTGGTCTCATCGGTATACGGAACGTCCGGCTCATCCTCATAATGGGGTTTTTATCCTTCGCTATTTCTCACGGCTTCAACGACTGGCTTCCCAAGATTTTGGAAACTGGTGGTTTGTCCCCGAAGATTGCGGGCTTTGCGGCTTCCATTCCACTCTTGGTTGCTATTCCAACGGTCTTGGTTGTTCCCCGTTTAGTGGAACCACGTTTAAGGGGGGGCGTCGTAGCCCTCATGGCCTTGGCGACCGCAATGGCCATACTGATCGTGGCGACGACATCTGATAGCCTCCTCATTACCGGATTGCTCCTCTACGGTGTGTCCTTTTGTCCCATTATTACTTTATTGGTGCTCATACTGATGGAACTCCCTGAAGTATCCTCGAGATACATGGGTTCCGCGGCGGGGATGTTTTTCTGTGTTGGAGAGATAGGAGGATTTGCAGGGCCGTTCATTGTCGGAGCTATCAAGGACTTGACTGGTAGTTTCTTGGTAGGGGTGTATTTTCTCGCAGGTCTGTCCGGCATCATATCCGTTATGGGGCTATTGCTAAAACCCAGCCTTTCTCTGGCATACAACCTTCATGGTAGGGACTCAACAGCCATCCAGAAGGAGCATCCCGATTAAATAGGCGTGTAATTCACAATTCGTATGAGAAGTAAAATAGGGACGGTCATGAAATTATGCGTTTCTATTTTTGCATAAAGAGGGTTACATATGGAGGCAGCCGAGACTCGATGCTCCTGGAGCGTTGCACCATGTGATGGGCTGGGGGATTGAGCGAACGGAGATATTCTGGAAGCAGGAAGAAGAAGTAGGGGACATGCTATATTTGACTATTTCCAGATTCTCCAGATACACGGGGAAGGCTATCATAGAGGAAAATAAGATAAAACCATGAAGATCTTGCTCTCATCGGGAAGCCTCCATACGTTACCGTTGGAGAAGGCCTTTCACATCGCCTCCGAGACGGGCTACGATGGGATTGAGGTCATCATTTCGGAAAATTTCGGGCAGGGAGGGGGCTACAGTCTCTTAAGTGATTTAAAGGAGATTGTGCCCATCTATGTCCTCCACGCCCCCTTCGATCTGATTCAGGGTTGGGGCGATCGCATCACAGCCCTCATCAAGACCATCGAGCTTGCGAAAAGGATTTCCGTTCCCATGGTTAATTTTCATCCCCCCAAATGGCTCGATCTGGAGATCAAATTTTGGCGATGGATGTATACGGTAGGGGATTTTCAAAGGGAGTTGGGAGGGGAAGAGGTGACTATCGCCATGGAGAACATGCCCTACGGGGGAAGGCCATTAAGGCTTAACCCGTATATTTTACGGAGGACCAAGGATATGGTCCGTTTTATCGAGAAGAGGAACCTCTACCTCACCTTCGACTGCACCCATATGGGAACGGCCAAGGTGACCTTTGCAGAGGATTTCCGCCGACTATACAAGACCAAAAGGGTTAGGAACATCCATTTCAGCGATTATCGCAGCAAAAAAGAACACCTCTTGCCCGGCCATGGGATCTTACCCCTTGCGAGTTTATTGGAATACCTAAAGGAGTCCAGGTATGATGAGATGATCACCCTCGAGATTATCCCCCAGGAGCTGCCGGAGGATGAAGAGGCCATCAAGAAGGCATTGAGGGAGGTGGTCCAACATCTGAGGGCCGAGCTGGGATAAAAGAACTTAGGATGCCTGGAGAAGGTTGGACCTTCGGGTTTGACAAGGATTCTGGCTCCTGCTACAATTCATCCGCCCAAGTCGGTGTACCTCATGGCCAAGGTGAAGACCCAATTTGTCTGCCAATCGTGCGGCTATCGTTCTCCCAAGTGGCTGGGGAAATGTCCGGAGTGTGCTACGTGGAATAGCTTGGTGGAAGAGCAGCTCGTCGAAATGCCGGAGGCCAAGGGGCGAGGCTGGGGCTTCGCGGCCGATCAACCTCCAAAGCCCATAACGGAAATTGAGGCCGAGGAGAGGGATAGGGTAAAGACGCGGATCGAGGAATTCGATCGGGTTTTGGGAGGTGGGATTGTCGCGGGGTCCATCGTCTTGATCGGTGGTGATCCTGGGATAGGGAAATCGACCCTTCTCCTTCAGGTATCGGATCGGCTTTCCCGGGATGATTTAAAGGTCTTATATGTCTCCGGGGAAGAATCACCGAGACAGACCAAAATCCGGGGGGAGAGGTTGGGAATCCACGCCGCCAACCTGTTGGTGCTCTCCGAAACCTCTCTGGATGTAATCCTCAGGGAAGTTCAGAAACTCAAACCGGCTGTCCTGGTCATCGACTCAATCCAGGCCATCTTTACCTCAGAACTCCAATCAGCTCCCGGATCCATCAGTCAGGTCCGGGAGTCATCGGCCAGACTGATGCAGCTCGCCAAAGGCACGGGAATCCCTGTCTTCTTGATCGGCCATGTAACGAAAGAGGGATCCATAGCTGGCCCCCGAGTGGTAGAACACATGGTGGATACGGTGTTGTATTTCGAAGGAGGGACAAGCCATCCTTATCGTATCCTGAGGGCGGTGAAGAATAGGTTCGGGCCCACCAACGAGATCGGGGTCTTCGAGATGAAGGAATCCGGCCTGGAAGAGGTCCTCAGCCCTTCGGAGATCTTCTTGTCGGAAAGGCCCGAAAATGTCTCAGGCTCCGTGGTGGTTCCATCCATGGAGGGAACTCGTCCCATACTGGTGGAAATTCAGGCCCTTGTTACCTCATCAAGTTTGGCCATTCCCCGCAGGACAGCCATAGGGGTCGATTACAACCGCCTGGCGCTACTGGTGGCCGTTTTGGAGAAGAAGATGGGATTGAAGTTGTATAACCAGGACATCTTCTTAAACGTGGCCGGTGGAATCAAGGTTGATGAGCCCGCAATGGATTTGGGCATGACCATATCCGTGGCCTCCAGCTTCCTGGATAAGCCGGTCCATCCCAAGACCGTGGTATTCGGGGAGGTTGGGCTAACTGGAGAGGTGAGGGGGATTAGCCAGGCAGAGCTTCGGGTAAGGGAGTCGGTCAAACTTGGTTTCGAACGATGTGTCCTCCCCAAGACCAATAGAGAGAGGATGAAGAAGGACGGCTCCATCGAACTGAAAGGGGTCGAATCCCTGCGGGAGGTGATAGGGCTCCTTTTCTGACCTCCTCCATGTATCTTTAATTCTCCATGGACGTTGAAGGGACATCAAATCCCCTGGAGCGAGGAGTGAAGAATTCATGATATCCATTCTTGGCGAAGGTTTCACTTTACTGAGGAAGGCCATGTTTGGGAAAGGGAAATGCGCTATTACGGTAAAAAAATGAATGTGAGAGAACAGTTCAGTCGATTGCTTGAAGATGATAAGATCATCATCGCCCCCGGATGTTATGATGTTGTGTCGGCAAAGATCATCGAGAATTTGGGATTCAAATGTGCATACCTCGGAGGATACACCATAGGCGCCATTTTGGGGACCACGGAACCCCTCACCACCCTTGATGAGACGGTTCGCTTCGCTTCATACATCACTTCCCGAATCAACATCCCCCTGATCGTCGATGGAAATGCTGGTTTCGGAGACGCCACTCACGCTACGAGGGCAGTTCGAGAGTTTGAACGAGCAGGGGTAGCGGCAATCCACATCGAAGATCAGGTCTTCCCCAAACGAGCACACTATCATTTAGACAAAAAGTATGTCATTCCCATGGACGAAATGGTGCAAAAGATTCGTTTTTCCGTTCGAGCGCGTCAGGATGAGGAGTTTCACATCATCGGGAGAACCGATGCGCGAGATGCCAAAAATGCGGGCGGGATTGAGGAGGCTATAAAAAGGGTAAATGCTTATATTGATGCCGGTGCCACGATCGCCAT
>CBDUXJ010000213.1:0-4575 GCA_965371165.1 uncultured Syntrophobacterales bacterium
AGCAGGGAAAAATAAAGCCTTGACATTCTCTTTTTTTGAATTTAATGAACAGGGATTTCTTAAAAATTTACATTTCCGAACGAAACCGTTTTGAATGGACCATAAAGGATGATTTGGGGAAAGGAGTTCATGAAAAATTTGTAGCCTATATCGATTCCTTGGAGGAGGTTATGCGCGAGGGCATTGAAGGGGGACAACTCAAGCAGATGGACCCAAGGGACATGGCCCATGGGTTTGTGGGAATCGTAAATTCCTTCGTCTTCGAGTGGATCATGAGCCCGAGGGCGTATTCCCTAGTTTCAAAGGGACGGACTATCATGGACATCTTTTTTGAGGGCGTTCGAGGTCCGAGAACGAGGAGGTAGCCTTATGCTGAGTAAAATCATGGTCATTTGTGTGTTGCTTTCGGTGATGGGTGGACCGGTGTTGGGAGGTGAAGAGGAGGGGGTGCTGAGCCTAAAGGAGGCGGTGGAGATGGCCCTTGAGAGGAGCCCATCGGTACATTCCGTCCGAGAGGGCACGAAGGGAGCCGACTATTTGAGAAGGGCCGCCTTGACTGATTTTCTTCCCACCCTTCGTACCGAGTACGATTACACCCGCCTGGATGAAGCCCCTTTTTTCCGAACCGGGCCGCTTGAGGGAAAAAGGACGATTGGCACACGAGACAACTACAGTTGGACAACCGGTTTTGATCAACCCCTTTTCAGGGGGGGCGCTCTCTACTGGTCCTACCGGTTGGCCCAACTCGGTGTCGACCTCTCCAAGATCTCCTTGGAGCTCGTCAAGCAGGATTTAATCCTCCAGGTGAAGGAGGCCTACTTCACGATTCTGAAGGCAGAGAAGATTCGGGAGGTCGCCGTGCGGTCGGTTGAACAACTGGAAGCCGGAGTGAAGGTTTCAAAGGCCTTCTATGACGTGGGCATTATCCCCAAGAATGATCTGCTCCAGACCCAGGTGGAACTGGCCCAAGAAAGGCAAGACTTAACCAGTGCGGATGTCGAGTTGTCCATCGCAAAGGCCTCCATCAACACCCTCCTGAGGAGGAATGTGGCGATGGAGGTGGAGGTGGAGGACATCTTGGAGTACCGTCCCATGGAGCTCTCCTTTGAGGAATCTCTGAAGATGGCCCGAACGAACCGTCCCGAACTGGGGGAGGTGGAGCTCAACGTGAAGCGTGCGGAGAAGGAGGTTCAGCTTGCCAAAAGTGAGTATTTCCCCACCCTCGGCTTGTCGTTCAACTACGAGAGGGTTGGGGATGACCCAAGCGTTTCCGGAAGTGATTTTGAGGATGAGGACAACTGGAACGTCATGGCCACCGCTCGGTGGACCTTTTGGCAATGGGGGAAGAAGAGACAGTTGGTGAGGGAGAAAGAGACGAGGTTGGTGCAGGCGAAGGATGCGAAAATCCAAGTTGAGGATAGTATATCCCTCGAAGTAAAGGAAGCTAGCTTAAGGTTGCGGGAGTCCCGGGATAGGATTGGTGTAGCTGAAGTGGCCGTCGAGCAGGCGGAAGAGAACTTCAGGATAAACGCTGAGAGGTTTAAAGAACAGGTAGCCACTACCACCGAAGTCTTGGATGCCCAGACCTTACTCACCCAGGCCAGGAGCAACTACTTCAATGCCTTGAGCGATTATAATATCACGTGGGCCAGGTTGGATCGCGCCACGGGAATAGCCAGCTACTAGAAGGGGATGCAAAGGCTTTGAGTTATGGGGCAGCCTTCAAGGGCCTAGTCTTGATTGTTGTCTCCGTAACCTCCAGTTGCACCGTTCATATGGGGATCGCATCTTCTTGTGAAAATCGACATTTTATGGAAATTTCATAAAATAGATGAATGGTCGAGATTTCATCCGCCAAAATCTCCAAAAATAGGACTATGCTGATAATTTGGCACAAATCCTGCTAATAAACGGATCTATGGCGGGTCTTCCCCAGTATCGTTCTCCTTCCGGCAAGATACTCTTGAGTTTTTCTGCCTCGTATGGTGTTGACATACCCCATCGGGTATGGTAAAAACGCATGGAGGAAGGATGGATAAGCGCAGGAAAAAAAGGGTTGGTCCTTTTTGCCCATATTCTCCATTTCTCGGAATGCTTTTCCTCGCGATCGTCTTCGTTCTACCCAGCATCGATTCCCCGTCTTATGGGGGGATATACCGGTACATCGACGAGAATGGAGATTATCATTTTACCAACTGCCCGAGGGACCTCAGGTATCAGCTCTACATTCGGGAGGAGGGGGATTCGGTATCCGCCTCCATCGATCCAGATCAATACGATCCCATGATCGAGGAATTTTCCGAGAAGTATGGCATCGAGTCCGCCCTGGTCAAGGCCGTTATGCGGGCCGAGTCGGGATTCAACTCCTATGCCATTTCCCGTAAGGGTGCCAAGGGTCTGATGCAGTTGATGCCCCAAACGGCCGCGCAATGGAATGTGATGGATGTGTTCAACCCGAGGCAAAATATCCAAGGCGGCGTCAGGCACTTGAAACACCTTCTCGAAACCTTTGGAAACAACTTAACACTTTCCTTAGCGGCGTATAACGCCGGAAAGGACGCCGTTATTCAAAATAAGTCAATTCCTCCCTACGATGAGACCCGAAACTTTGTAAGGAAAGTCCTTCGATACTATGAAAGTTATAAGCATTAAGCCGGACGCCTTTCGGAAAAAAGAACCGAGAAGGCCTGAAAAAAGGGTGATTTGGAACCTCCCCAATGGACTTACCATCCTGCGCATCATGGCCATTCCCATTATCGTTCTTTTGCTCTTCTACCCCGGAAAGATAGCCAGTTTCTTTGCATCCATCATTTTTCTCTTTGCAGCCATTACCGATGGATTGGATGGATATATCGCCCGGAGGCAGAATATCGTCACTACCCTCGGGAAATTCCTGGATCCCCTGGCGGATAAGTTGCTCGTGATAACGTCCCTCATCATGCTCATCCATCTCGGGAGGGTCCCGGCGTGGATTGTGGCGATCATTGCGGGAAGGGAGATGGCGGTAACGGGATTGAGGGCCATCGCCATCAACGAGGGTATCATCATATCAGCCAGCCAATTGGGGAAGTATAAAACCCTGCTTCAGGTCATAGCCACAACGACCTTAATCTGCCACTACTCATACTATTCCATCGATTTTCATAATGTCGGGATGATCTTTCTGTGGGCGGCCTTAGTCTTGACCGTGTGGTCTGGTCTGGTCTATTTCAGGGGATTTTTCCGACACTGGGGTGATATCCCGGGAACGGTTGACAAGAAAAAGGAGATGGTTTAGTTTCTAATACTATAGCGGGAATAGCTCAGTTGGTAGAGCACAACCTTGCCAAGGTTGGGGTCGCGGGTTCAAGTCCCGTTTCCCGCTCCATGGCGGCGTAGCCAAGTGGGAAGGCGACGGTCTGCAAAACCGTTATTCCCCGGTTCAAATCCGGGCGCCGCCTCCAGAGAGAATCAAGGGTTTCCGAGGAGAATCAGTGACTTGGAAGCCCTTTTTCTTTTCTAGGAGAGTTTCTCAGTGTTACGAAAAATTACCGGTTTCACTGCCAAATGGGACCTGTAATGCCTCCAATTTCGGGCGGTGATGAAACCATGGTGAATAGGGGATTCCGCTGAATTTTAAGGTAAATCAGAACACGCCAAATCAAGGATTTCCCTGTTTCATTGGATGTTAAGAAGATAAGCTGGGTTATCCTGAACCATCCTTTTAAGATGCTCTTTGGGAATTCCCTTTTCTAAGAGGACCTCCAGAAACATCCTTAATCCCTCCCAGGGGGGTGGGTTATGGACCTGTCCCAGATCGGTAGCCAGGACAGTTCGCTCCGGGCCCACTGCCTTGATCATTTCAACAATGCCATCGATACCAGCTTTCGTTGGCCACATGGGATACATAAAAATGGCTAAGTGCTCGATAAAAGCCCCCATACCCGCTAATTCCTTCTGTTCCTCAATGGTTCCGTTGATGATATACTCTGGATGATTCACATATAGGCGCTTAATTTTCCTTTTTTTTGCGGCCTTTATGACCTGTCTGGCCTCGGGTATGGAAAGGTGTCCTGTTGCTAATGTGATATCGTGCTCGGCTATGAGGTCTATGACGTTATAGACTTCCGGGATGAGATTCCCTCGCTCGTCCAAAACGGTTATGGGTTTTTCGGTCATTTTCCGTTTGGTTTTCTGCTTCATGGATGAACCGAATTCAGGTGCGCCCATCTGATCTAGGTGGTTCTTGGCCGATAGGGTTGGAAACCAAACGATTTTAGCCCCGTAGTTAATAGCAGCTTCCACAGCGAATGGATTGATTCCACCCACTGCGTTGTTCAAAACAACTCCTCCATAAACGTCAATTCCAGCTACGAGCTTTCTTACAAAATACATACGGTCAGAAGTATATCCATGGTGACATTTTAAAACCACGGCCTTCATACCCGTGTTTCTCGCCCCTTCAGCTGCTTCGACATGATCAACTAAGCGAGGAAAATGGCTTGGGGCCGAATGAATATGGATATCGATAGCCCCGTTCATCAGTTCCAAATCTTCTCTATCCTCTTTCACTTTCTCCTCCTCTAATTCAATATA
>CBDUXJ010000214.1:0-4520 GCA_965371165.1 uncultured Syntrophobacterales bacterium
CATCTGGATCTTTTTTCTTTGCCGTCTGATTCCGACTTTTTACGAAATCATCAAGATTGAATCCCTTGAAAAATAAGTTTCTGCGTGTTAAAGAAAAACATTATGAAGCTGCGGGTTGGGGCCAATTGGGACGTTTCATTTCTTGACGCGGTGAGAGGGACTTCGGTGGATGCCCTCTTTGGCAAACTTCCTTTCGATGTTGTGGGGGGGGCGAGACCTGGGTTTGTCCTGCCCCAGGTAGATCGAAATGATGTGAAGCGATACATACAGGCCTGCCACGAAAGAGGCTTGGAATTCAGCTACTTGCTGAACGCTCCTTGTCTTGGCAACCTTCAGTATTCCAAAAAAGGTTATGGACAACTGGTTGATCTTCTGGAATGGATCGACCAATCCGGTGCGGATTCGGTCACTGTGGGCATCCCTTACCTCGTCGATCTCGTGAGGAAACGTTTCCCTCGCCTCAAGATCAAGGTCTCCACCACGGCCCGGGTCAATACCGTGAGGAAGGCCCTTCAATATGAAACGATGGGGGTCGAGGAGATAATCATCGATGAGCATATCAATCGTGAGTTCAAAACCTTAGAGGCGATTAGAAAGGCAGTGAGCTGCAACCTGGAGCTAATTGTCAACAATATCTGCCTTTGGCAGTGTCCATATAATTACGAACATGTCAACCACGATGGCCATGCCTCAAGGGAGGGGGAGGAGGATGCGTATTGCTATCTCCAGTATCCGGGTTACCTCTGCCTTTACAGGAAATTGATGGAACCGGTGGAACTTCTGAAATCCCCCTGGATCAGACCAGAAGACATCATCCATTACGAGGATTTGGGTTACGATCATTTCAAAATCACGGAGCGATTTAAACGCACCCCCCTCCTTCTCGAACATGTAAGGGCCTATGAAACGCGGCATCACGACGGAAACCTCTTGGATCTCTTCACCCTTCCGAGGAAGGGGGCATTTACGCCCATCCATTTGGAATACTTTATTAAACCCGAACATGTAAACATCATGAAGGTCTCTGAATTGGGGAAAGTCTTCGACCTGGAGTTCCGGGACCTCATTCAACTGGATAATAGGAAACTGGACGGCTTCATTGAACATTTTAAGGCAATGGATTGCAATCAGATCTCTTGCTCGGATTGTCAATATTGTGAAACGGTCTTCAAGGAGGTGGCGGTGGTAAACGATGAGGAGGTGAAGAGGGCTGCCGAAAGAGTCAGAAATTTTTCTGAAAAGCTCATTTCGGGAGAGATTTTTGAAGTCCCTCGCTCCCATTTGATCTTTCGTATTCCATTTTTCAAAACCCTGCTGAGACATCTCCTCAAGTGGCGTCTGAAGAAGGAGCGAAACCTTGATTGATAAAGAAACACGGGTATGAGATTCTTGCTGGTCGACCCACCCCATAAAATCTGGACGATTCTTCGGGCCTGGGTCCCCTCCCCGGGATGTCTCCAGTTATTGGCCTACTTAGAGAGGGAACAATTCGATATCGATTATATGGATTGCACCCTTAACGAGAACCTCTGGAGGGATCTCGAAGAGAAGGTTCGAAGGGAAAAGCCAGGGGTAGTTGGCATCACCGTCATCTGTACGGCCTTCATCTATGATGGGATGAATGCAGCCAGTCTCACTAAAGCGGTCAGTCCTCAATCGATCATCATTATGGGGGGGGAACATCCCTCCTTTATGGCGGAGGAGACGCTCAGGGATTGTCCTGCCATTGATTACATCTGCGTCGGAGAGGGAGAGGTAACCCTGACGGAATTCCTCAGGGCTGTTGAGAAGAGGGAAGATCTCTCCGAGGTCTTGGGACTTGCCTACCTCAATGAAGAAGGAGAATTCGTCTATACTGGGGATCGTCCCTTCATCGAGGATCTCGATACCCTTCCGATGCCTGCTTACCACCTCGCCAAGATGGAGCATCCCTATGTGCAGCTTCCATCGGAAGGAAGGAGAGGACTCGTAGTCAACTTCTCAAGGGGCTGTACCTGGGATTGCACCTTCTGCTCGGAATCGGCCTTTTACAAAAAGACGTGGAGGAAGCGGAGTCCAAAACTGGTCGCTGATGAACTCCAGCTCCTCAAAGAGAAATATAACCGGGATATTTTCTACGTGGGCGACAATACCTTCAATGTCACTCGCGACCAGGGGGCTGGCTTCATCGAGGAAATGCTCAAGCGAAGGACAAATCAGCACTTCTGGTTGCAATCCAGAGCGGACCTCATCATCCGAGATGAAGACTTGTTAGATGGCTATCGGGAGGTCGGTGTCTACCAGTTCATGATGGGGCTCGAATATCATGCGGATTCCGTCCTCAAAGATATCCGCAAGCGCCATTCGGCAGAGCAAGCCCGGAAGGCCATGGAGCTTCTGAAGAAACATAAACTGATGGTCATGGGGACCCTGCTCATCGGTCACTGGGAGGAGACGGAAGAAGATCGAAAAGCTTTTTTAAAATTCTTCGGGAAATATGTGGATCACTTTGGCCTCAACCTGATCACCCCCCTTCCCGGAACTCCACTTTTCTATAAAATGAAGGAGATGGGAAGGATTGAGGACTGGGATTACCGTAATTACGACTATCTTCACGCCATTATGGCGACCAAAGAGGTGGATCATTTAGAGCAGGTGAACCTCATTTATAAGGATATCATGAGGCGTTACTATTGGCGACCGAGGGAATTGTTGAAATTGTTCTCCCCCAATCCAATTTTGCGACGTCATCATCGATATTACATCACCAAAGTGGCTTTCAACATCATGATGCACGAGATCTTTGGAACACCCATGTGGGTACAACCCAACTACCAGGAGTATCAGGATTATCTGGTGGAAAGGGAGGATGCATTGCCCGACGGGTTGGTGGCCTTGGCCAGGTAGTCAAGCCATTTCCTCCGGAGGGCGGTCCTTCTTCTGGGAATGAAAGCAATGGGAGCAAACCTCAAGGTAAAAGATTTTTTAGCCTGATCTCGAAAGGTGAGGGTGAAGACGAAGGAGGTGCTTTATGAAAGGAAAAAAAGGGATGGTATTCTTGATATCTTTTTTCATTCTTATTTCCATAAGTTGGGCTATCCCTGCCCATTCGGCCGAGAAATCCCCTTATAAGATCGGGGTAAACCTCGAGCTGACCGGCCCGTGGGCTGAGGTAAACAAAATTTTGAAGATGGCCATGGTGATGGAAGTGGAGAGGATCAATGGAATGGGTGGGGTTGACGGGCACCCCTTGGAGTTGGTGATTGAGGACAATGGCTTCGATCTGGGTAGGGCCGCTGCCAATATGACGAAGTTCGCCCGGAACAAAGAGATCCTGGCGGTGGTTGGACCCTTTGAGGACAACTTACAGGCTACCACCAGGGCTATTGCCGAGAGGGAGAGGGTCACCAACATCATTATCTGCCCCTCCAACCCTATGGTGCGCGCCTTAAAACAACGTTGGTCTTTCAATATAGCCCAGAGCGACATCATCGTCTCCCAAAAGTTGGTGGATCTCTGTCTGGCCCGCGGGTACAAGAAGGTCCTGGTCTTCCCGGGCAATTGGCCTCTGGCCCTGAGCCTGGCCGAGTATTTTAAGCGCTTTGGGGAAGAAAAGGGGATTGAGGTCATCATCTCCAAGGAGACCCATAAGCCGACTGACATTGACATGACTCCCCAACTCATCAAGCTTAAACCCATTATCGAGTCAGAAAAGGTGGATGCCCTCTACGCCTCTACAGGCGGCCCTCCAGGTCCGATCATCTGCAAGAACATGCGGAACTTAGGCATAAAGATCCCGATTATCGGGACCCATGCCTTTGGATTCAATTTTATCATCGCCCTTGGGGGAGAGGCAATGGAAGGGGTGGAGTTCGGTGCCGGAAAACCTGTGGTCCCCTACCAACTCGATGAGAACGACCCGGTGCGGCCCATCCTCATCGATTTCGACAAACGGATGAGGGCCCGTTATGGGGTGGGGGTTGACCAAATAGCCGGCCATGGTCGTGATACGATCTGGCTTATCTACGATGCCCTGAAGAGGTGCCAGGGGAAGGTCACCAGGGCTAAGTTCAGGGATGCGTTAGAGAATACCAGGGGGTTTAAGGGGACTCATGGCATTTATAACTACAGCCCCACCGATCACGATGGCCTGGCCAAAAAGGATATGGTCTTTATCAGGATCCAGGGGCAACGGTTCATGCGGATCAAGTTTCCCGGGTTCGAATAAGGGTTGAAGGCGGTATAAGGAATCCTATAGACTATTAATTTGGGCAAATTTTTTAACCCCCCCTTTCTTTCAAACGAAAGGCTTCATGACCCCTTGGGCTCATATCCCTCAGTTCCTTTTCGCCGGCATCACCATAGGGGCAATCTACGCCTTGGTGGGCCTGGGATTTGTTACCATCGCAAGGGCCTCCCAAATCATAAACTTCGCCCAGGGGGAGTTTGTTATGTTAGGGGGAGTGATCACCTTCTTCCTCCTAAAAGGAGGGGGGCTCCCTTACCCCCTGGCAATCCTGGTGGCGGTCATATCTGTTGTC
>CBDUXJ010000215.1:0-4512 GCA_965371165.1 uncultured Syntrophobacterales bacterium
CCAGAGGGAGCATGAACTCAAAGAGCCCTTTAATCGTCGAAGAAAGTACTTCCCACTGGAAAGCAGGAGCAAAATAACGGAAATTAATTATGAAGCTTCAGGAAATGGTAAAAAGCTTTACCTTATTCTTTCTCTTCTTCAGTTTTTTCAAAATCCTCTCCTTTTCAAGGATCGAGGTAATCAATATAGCGTCGGCTCCCATGCTATCTATTTCATCGGGATCTTTTGTCTTTCTCCCAAGGATGTTCTTCCCCTTCACCCCATCGTTATCGTCCACAATGGAAATAAGCTCCATGTTGGTTCCCTGAAGGGTCACATAGGCAACCTCCATCTCGTCGCTCACCCCGTAAAAGACGACCCGCTTCACCCCCTGTGACGCCATCTCCAAGAACTTCTCTCCGATCATGGCCTTGAGTCTTGAATAGTGGTGAATGTTATAGGAAAAAAATGTCATGGTAAGCTTGGCCTTTTCTGCAAGCCCCTTGGGTGTCAGAAAGTACCCAATCCTCCTGGGACGGATTTTTCCCAATCTGATCCACCCCCGCCGGGCCATCCGTTTGAGACACGCATTAGTTACTCCCAGGGCAATTCCAAACCTATTGGATAATTCCCTCTGGGAGAGATTTGGGGTCTTCTCCAACTCCTCCAGAAACTGGAGGTCCCGCATCGATTCAGAGGGCTTAAACAGGCTATTTTTATTGTCAGCCATATGCTCTTTAGGGCCCAGACCCTTCAGAAAATAGGCCCTCAGCCAAGATTTACGCGTGAATAACCGAGAATGTTCATTTCGTGAACGTTCATCTTATGAACACATCTACCAAAAAAAATTGAGAAAGTCAAGAAAAAATTTTGTAACTTGACAGAAAAAGCACTTATCCGTAGAATGCTAAAATAATGAAGAAAACTATTCATATCTATCTATGTAAGGAAATACTCGTTCCATTTCTCACCGGTTTGCTGATCTTTTCCGTCGTCTTCATAATGGGAAAGACGCTTTACCTTACCGAGCTTCTCGTCAACAAAGGGGTTAGCCTCTTTGACATCGGCAAGCTTCTCATCTACTTCTTTCCCTCATCCCTTTTTTTGATAATCCCCATTGCTTTGCTTTTGGGAGTGCTCGTTGCCTTTGCCAGGCTCTCCAGTGATAACGAAATCGCCGCCCTCAAGGCGTCTGGAATAAGCCTCTATCAACTGACCCCCCCGGTCCTTTTTTTGTCCATAGTCGCCTATTTACTGACAACCTTCCTGGTCATCTATGCCCTCCCTTGGGGTAATCGGGGCTTAAAGAATACCCTTTTCGATATCGCAAAAACGAAGGCTTATACCGCGCTAAAGGAGAGGACTTTCAATGACAGCTTTGACGGCGTGGTCATATATGTCGACAAGATCCCCTCCAAGGGGAATACGTTGGGGGGGATCTTCGTTCACATTGAGGGCAAAAAAAGAGAAGAGGGGACCAGAACCATCCTGGCCAAGGAGGGTTATGTCTTTACCGATCCGAATTCACAGGAGATCGTGCTCAATTTGACCGGTGTGACCGGCGATCAGGTAGTCGAAGGGTCCAAATCCTATGGCAGGATCGAATCGGAGGCTTTGATCCAGAGGCTCACATTTGGGGGTGATCTCTCGAGGATTCGGAAGTTCCGCGCCAGGAGATGGGAGATGTCCGTCGGTGAGCTCAAGAAAAAGATTGAGACTAAGAAATTGCAAGGTGGGGATTACACCAAATATCTTCTGGATCTTTATATGAAATTCTCCATGCCCTTTGCCTGTATCGTCTTCGGCGTGATTGGCATCCCCTTAGGTATCCAACCGACGCGATCCGGAAAATCTTATGGATTCATTTTGGGCATCCTCGTCGTCCTGGTCTATTACATCCTGGTCACGTCAGCGGAAATCTTGGCCAATAAGGGAACACTTCCCCCTGTCCTTGCCAGCTGGACCCCCAATATCGTGTTAATGGCCCTGGGAATCTATCTCCTCATCAAGGTGGGAAACGAGTCCCCCATTAGATTTCTCCAATGGCTGAATAAAATCATGGAAGCGATCACCTTGGGGTCCAAAAGGTTCTTCAAAGACGTCTGAAAATACATATCCTGCGGAAATGTGCCCATGGTCCCCGAAGTGAAATGGAAAGGTAAATGCAATAGAGAAGGAGAGGGCATCATTTAGGGGGAAGATGAAGGGACCCCCAGGTAATGGTAAACTCGCCATATTTGTCGTTAACCCGGTCCATGGCTTCCAAGAGGCCCCCCAATTTGGTTGGCCATGAAAAAAGGGGAAACTGGTTGGGAGCCCTTTCAAGGTTTGAGATCACCAATCCCAAAAGCCTCACTGGCCTCTTATCTCCAATGGAATTCCAGATTCTCATGGCAAGCTGGTAGATCCCCTTTCCGCTATTGAGAGGATCACCTGAAGCCTTTTGCCAGGTAAGGGCAGAAAAATCCGAAAAACGAATCCTCAGGGTAACCCTTCTCCCTTGGAGACAATTCCTCCTCAACCTCCTTCCCACCTGTTCGGAGAGCCTGAGAAGGAGACCTGAGATGACCCTCGAATCATCCGTATCCTCTGGAAACGTGACGAAATGCCCGAAGGACTTGGGATCGGGCTCCTGGCCGAGGGGGATTACGGGGGTTTCATCGATTCCCAATCCCATCTGGTGAAGCCTCTCCCCCCAAAACCCCATTTTCTTCTTGAGAAGATTGGCCGGAAATCTTCCCAAATCCCCACAGGACTGAATACCGAGGGAACGAAGAGCCGTTTCCCTTTTGGGCCCAATCCCCCACAACTGGCCAATGGGGAGATTATCCAAAAAATGGGGAACCTCCGCAGCCCGAATGACAACCAAGCCGTCTGGCTTCCCCCGGCAACTGGTCAACTTGGCTATCAATTTGTTGGGGCCCACCCCTACCGAACAGGTCAATCCCAACTCATCTAAAATTCGTTGCTTAATATCCTCAGCTACACCTCCTGGGGAGTGGAAAAGCAACCGTGAATGGGTCATATCGAGAAAAGCCTCATCTATGGAGGCCACCTCAATATGCGGAGAAAACTCCCTCAGAATTCCCATTACCCTGAGGGAAGCAGCGATATATCGTTGTAAATCCCCCTCTACACACCGGAGGCCAGGGCATCTCCTCCGTGCTTCAAAAAGGGGCATGTCCGCGTGGACTCCAAAGGCCCTGGCCTCGTACGAAGCCGAGGCCACAACGGTCCTTGGGGGCTTCCCACATACCACTACCGGTCTTCCCCTTAGTCTGGGGTTTCGCCTTTGTTCCACCGAGGCGAAGAAGGCATCCATATCGACGTGGAGGATAACCCGCCCTTCATCCTTCATCTTCAATTCCCGCAATTTAAGGATGGATCCCTTTTCCCCATTTCACACCACTTTCCTGAATATTCCGATGACTTTTCCCACGATGGTTACCCTTCCCTCCCCCATTCCCACGATAATGGGTTCCATGTTGGGATTGGACGGCTGGAGTCGGAGGGTATTTCCCTCTCTATAGACCCGTTTCAGGGTCGCCTCGTCATCGATCAATACCACGGAAATCTCCCCGTTATCCACAATGGACTGAGGTTGGACCAAGGCCAAGTCCCCATCCTTGATGTGGTCCCCGATCATGCTATCCCCCTTTACCCTCAAGAAAAAGGTCTCATCCCCTTTGGCTAGAGATCGATCGAGGGCGAGATTGTCCTCCAAATCCTCGAGGGCCAAGGAAGGCTCCCCCGCACGCACTTTTCCCACAAGGGGGACCAACCGGAAGGATCGGGGAGGGGAAACCCCTATCACCTCAATGGCACGGGATTTTCCGGGCCTCCTCCGGATATATCCCTTCTCCTCGAGGGCATCCAGCCTCTTCTTGGGGCTTCTGGGCCCCTTCAATCCGAAATGGAGGGCGATTTCCCTCACGGTAGGGGGATACCCCCTCTCGTTGATAAATCGAATCAGAAAGGATAGGACCTCCCGCTGTCGGGCCGTTAGCTTCCTTTTCCCTTTTTTAGTCAACATATGTTGTCTTTTTATCAAATGGTTTATGGTTTGTCAAGCCTTTTTATTGTGAAATTTCCTGAGTTTCCAGGGGAATGCCGTTGTCCCTGAGCGCAATTTGCCGGAAAAGTGGGGTACCCATCGAGGGTGAGCAGAGCTTGTCCTGAGTCTTCGACCCTGAGCTCCATTCGGCCCGAGCTCATGGCCGAGGGCAGACCGAAGGGCGCCGTCGAAGGAAAGGGGAAGGCCAGCCCTTTAGAGGCTGGAAGGGGTAAGTATTCCCCGCCTGCGACTCCCCGAAAGGGTCACTTCGAAGGCACGGAAGCGAAGGGACAATGGTGTTCCCTTATGAAAAACAGAATTTGCTATATTATCAAAAGGTTACAAAAATACTCCTTGTAAAACTCAGGAAACTGCAGATTTTATTGAGTTATCTGAAAGGCTTGGGATACGTACAAGGTATATCGACTGGTTTGACAAGCTAACTACTTAACTATTGAGCGAAATTAAGAGTTTTGACA
>CBDUXJ010000216.1:0-4511 GCA_965371165.1 uncultured Syntrophobacterales bacterium
ATACTCATCACCGGGGAGTTGGCAGGTTATCAACCTTGAATGCACCGGCGCAATCCACTTTCGACGGCATTGACCCGCCCGTGAATTTTCGATAATCTCCCCACAATGGAGATACCGCTCATATCCACGGCGGAAATGCGAAAGGGTTAAGCTTCTTGAAATATCGAATTGTTTCATATTATTATAAATAAGTTGTTTATTTACAAATCACTTATAGTATATTGGGGAAATCAAATGTCAGAGGACCCTATCCGGCTGACGAAACATGCCAAGGCGGCTGGCTGAGCCGCCAAGATCGGTCCAGGGGACCTGGACCAGATTCTCAAAGATCTTCCTCTGTCCAGCCACCCGGATCTCCTGGTAGGCGTCGAACATCTGGACGATGCGGGGGTATACCGATTGACGGATGATATCGCCCTCGTCCAGACCATCGACTTCTTCACGCCCATCGTGGACGACCCCTTCAACTTCGGGCAGATTGCGGCGGCCAATGCTCTGAGCGACGTCTATGCCATGGGTGGCAAGCCCTTGACGGCTATGAACGTGGTAGCCTTTCCCATCAAGAAGGTGGACGGTGGCATCCTCAAGGAAATCCTGAAGGGGGGGTATTCGAAGATCCAGGAGGCGGGCGCATTGCTCGTTGGAGGGCACAGTATCGATGATGTTGACATGAAATACGGCCTTTCCGTTACGGGGGTTGTACACCCCAACAAAATATTAACCAACGCCCGTGCCCGACCGGGGGATCGACTCGTCTTGACCAAGCCCCTGGGAACGGGAATCATCGCCACCGCCCTCAAGAGAAAGAAGGCCTCGCGGGAATCGGTGACGAAAATCACCGAAAGCATGGCGACACTGAATCGCGCAGCCTCTGAGGTGATGGTAGAGGTCGGGGTTAACGCCTGTACCGATATCACTGGTTTCGGCTTCCTGGGTCATGCCTTGGAGATGGCCATAGCCAGCGATGTGGGCATCGTCATCCAATCGCAATCCGTCCCCATATTCCCGGAGGCTGAGGAGTACGCCTCCAGGGGCATGGTACCAGGGGGGACCGAAAGGAATCGAGATTTCTCCTCGTGCAGGGTTGAGATCCAGGGGAATGAACCCGATGGAAAGATTGACATCCTCTACGATGCCCAGACTTCGGGGGGACTTTTAATCTCCGTTGGAGGGGAAAGGGTTAAAATGCTCTTGGAGCAGCTCCATTCCAAAGGCGTGCAGTGGGCAACCGTGATCGGGGAGGTACTCGAGGGTCCAAAGGGAAGGGTTGTGTTGCAGTGATCGTTCCCCTCCCCATATCTGGTGGACTTTCCCCGTTTCATCGGCTTCCGGTTTGACCGGATCGGGCTTTTCAGATTGCGGCCGGTAATCCAAGATGAAGACCAGGACCTCCGGGGCCCTCTCCTAATCCAATTCCGATATGAGTAATCCTCCGCGCGACCTATCCCCGTTTGATTCCCCCTCATTGTGAGAAAAGGAGAGATAGTGCGAGAAAATCTGAGATCTATTAAGATTTTTGTAATTTTGGATAAGGTTGGGAAAAAATCAAATAAAAACGGATAAAAATCAATAAAAAAAATCCTCGAAAATCATGAAAATCAAGGCTTTGATTTATTGACTATTTATGGTATTAAACGTAGTAATCGAAAGGCCAAACCATCCGCGAGGGTGGGGCGGAAAGCCACGGGTCTAGCGGGGGAGACCCCCGGGTTTCCGGGATCTGGTATCATAGATCTCTCTAGACCGCCGGGTTGCCGAAGTGAATGGGCAACCCGGCTTTTTTTGTCCAATGATCGGGTGACAAACGTGCTCACTTCCGAAAAAAATTACTCCTTTCAAAGACGGTTCCTCCTCTCTATGTGCATGTTGTACATCTCCTCCGGGCTATTGCTGGCTTTTCTCCACTGGAAGGGGGTCATCGAAGTCCCCCGCATTGAACCATGTGAGCAGTTTCGAGGTGAGGAAGAGATCTTTACCGTCCTCCGGCGCTCGGGCAGTGGACTCCCTCGCGCAGAGCAGAGGAAGCTTGCCTGGCTCATCCTCCGGGAGAGCCGCAAATACGAACAGGATTATCGGTTGACCCTCGCCATCATCAAAACGGAGAGCTCCTTCAAGTCCAGATCTACTTCCTCAAAAGGCGCCAAAGGGCTGATGCAGATCAGGCCCCATGTGGGTCAGGCCATAGCCAGGGATATCGATATCAGGTGGGAGGGAGATGAAACCCTCTTCAACCCCCATCTCAACGTAAAGATGGGTCTTCACTACCTATCCCGGCTCCTTCTCCGGTTCGGCGATCTCAAGGTCGCCTTGACGGCCTACAATTTTGGCCCCAGTTTTGTTCGCAAACGCTTGCAAGCCAAGGGTAAACTACCATCGAGATACAGCAGGAAGGTCCTGGAAGCCTACCGAGAATTCTCCCAACCCTCAAGGGGGACGTAGCCCCTGCTCCCTCTGCGAAAAACGGTGGCAACACGTCCACAGATGTGATAGGGTTATTGTAAAACCTGCCCATAGCAGAATATCTCCCGTGGAGTCGATCAATGACGGACTCGCCTCGGTATATCAAATTGCACGAGAAGGGCGAGCTGGCGAAAAAGATTCACTCCCTCAACGAAATTCTCGCTGAATGTAGCCTTTGCCCGCGGCGGTGCGGAGTCAACCGAATCCAGGGTGAGTTGGGCTATTGCAGGGCGGGAAGCGAGTTGATGGTTTCAAGCGTATTTCCCCATTTCGGGGAGGAAGCGCCTTTGGTGGGATATCACGGCTCGGGCACCATCTTTCTCACCCACTGCAATCTCCGCTGCGTCTTCTGCCAGAATGATGACATCAGCCACCGGGGCAGAGGCGAGGAGGCCTCCTTCTCCCAAATGGCGAACTATATGATGAGCCTCCAAGAATTGGGATGCCACAACATCAATTTCGTCACTCCCACCCACTACGTTCCACAAATCGTGGCTTCCCTTCCCGAGGCCATCGAGCTCGGCTTGAACCTTCCCTTGGTCTACAATTGCTCGGGATACGAATCCCTCGATGTAATCAGGCTTCTGGATGGGATCATCGATATCTATATGCCAGATGCAAAGTACGGGGGAGAAGAACCGGCGAAACGATTCTCCAATGCCCCGGACTACCCCCAGGTCCTGAAGGAAGTGCTCAAGGAGATGCACCGTCAGGTGGGGGATCTCCAAATGGACCAAAACGGAATCACGGAAAAGGGTCTCTTGATCAGACACCTGGTTATGCCCGAGGGTTTCCCCTGCACCGAGGACCTCATGAAGTTCATCGCGGAGGAAATTTCTCGGGACTCTTACGTCAACATCATGCAACAATATCGCCCCCAACACAAGAGCTTCGAATACCCCGAACTCCGCCGCCGTATCACCTACGGAGAGTATTCGGATGCCCTTAAGGCCGCAAAGCGCTTCGGCCTTCACAGGGGTTTTTGATTGAATGCCGAAGAACTTTGGCGAGAGGTTAAAAGGTTGGGGAAGGAGCTCAAGGCCCTCCGCCAAGAGCTCACGGCCCTCAGGAAAAACCTTCCAGCGGACGCCCCGATAAAGTATATCCTCAAGGAGAGAGGGCTTAAAGTCTTTCGGCAAAATCCCGCCGAAAAACTCCTTTTCCCCACGGAAATTTCCCCTGGAATGAAAACCCGGTTCTACGAATTGTCTAAGCGTTACTCATTCAGGCTTTTCCTGCGAGACATGACAAAGAAAAGCGAGGGCTTCCGAATCACGGATTTAGTACGGTACGTCTCTCCGGAAGTCGCCGACCAATATATCCAGTTTCTCCTGTTAGTGGGCAGTATCGAGAAAATGGGCCGGGGAAAGTTCCGGATTAGAAACAGCTCCATCACCAGTTTTGGGCCTACCCTCGAATGGCTTGTGGCCGAGATGTTTAAGAGGGAGTTTGCCTCTCCAGCCATATACGGGGTTCATTTTAAAAATACCAAGTCGGGGGGAGACTTTGATGTCATCGCCAGGTGGGGAAGAAGGCTGGTCTACGTGGAGGTAAAATCCTCCCCTCCCAGGGGAATTGAGATCAATGAGGTCAGGGCCTTCTTTTCCCGCATTGATGATCTGATACCGGATGTGGCACTATTCTTCAACGATACTCAGTTGAGGATGAAGGACAAGCTTGTGGTCCTCTTCCAGGAGGAACTCAAGAACCGTTACGGACCTCAGGCCTCCCAAACCCATCCCGTGATGAGGCTTGTCGACGAGCTCTTTCACATCCATGACCATATCTTCATCGTTAACAGCAGGAAGGATGTGGTCCACAACTTCGGAACATGCCTGAATCATTTCCTCAGAGAGAGAATATAGGCCGGGAAGACCGCAAATCCCATAAAAGACCTCAATTGTCTTTCAGCCCATCAGCTCATCCAATGGTGCGGGAAAGCCTGAACATATCCCTACCATGAGCACTGCTATATGTGACCACATAAATAATTGACGGCTTCGTAAAAAGTCCAACTTCTGCGTTGCGCTGCATCCCCTGCCCTGTTAAAT
>CBDUXJ010000217.1:0-4482 GCA_965371165.1 uncultured Syntrophobacterales bacterium
GAAATGGAGAGATTCGCGGCCGAATGTTCGTAGAAAGGAGGAATAACCGTGCCAGAATACACGGGAAAGGACCGTATTAAAGCCGCATTTAAACGGACTTTTACGGACCGGGTTCCGTGTTATCCCATTATAGGGTTGGGCGGGGTAGCATGGTTTGGTGTGAAACCCAGAGATTTCTTGAAGAATCCAAAGATCCTTGCCGAAACGATCGTCCGCTATTATGAACAATTTGAGCCCGATATCGCCGTCTTGATGACGGATTTGTTGATGGAGGCCGAGGCCATCGGTACGGAGGTGGAATTTCCGGAGGACACCGGAATGCAGGTAAGAAGACATATTTTGGAAGATAAAGCCAACCTGTCAAAGCTGAAAGTCCCCGATGCGAAAAAAGACGCACGATTTCCATATTACTTGGAGGGGCTCCAGAGGGTTTTGGAGGTCGTCAAGGATGCCCCCGTCAGTGCCAATTGCGTAGGTCCGTGGTCTATAGCGGGTAATCTAAGGGGCTTAGATACCCTCATCTTGGACACCTTCGATGATCCTGATTGGGTCCATGAATTGATGAAATTTACCACGGAGGTGGTGAAACAGGTAACGAGTGCTATCAAGGAAGTCGGAGCTGGCCTGGGGTTTTCCGAAGCGGCATGTTCTTGAAGTGTGATATCACCCGATGTCTATGGGGCCTTCATCAAACCCTACCACTCCGACCTGGTTAACTATTTCAAGGAGAGAAAGGCCGGATTGACTCTGCATATCTGCGGCTATGTCGATCCTATCATGGATGACTTGGTTGAGGTGGGATTGGCGGGGTTAAGCATCGACGCACTATCTTCTTTGGAGAAGATGATGGAAATCACACAAAAGCGCCTCGTGGGTATCGGGAACGTGGACGTAAAAACCCTTGTCGAGGGAACAAAGGAAGATGTGGAGAAGGAGGTTAAAAGGTACATCGATACGGCCGCCAAATACAGCGCTTACATCCTTTCCACCTCCTGCGAAGTCGCACCGGGAACCCCGATAGGAAATGTCGAGCATATGATGAAGGTTGCAAAGGATTATGGCCAATATAAGAATTTGGGCATAGAGGTTCCCCAAGCCTAATGGAGATTACAATGGTTTACAACTATTAACTGGCCAGGGAACTATGCCAAATATTTCGTAAGAAAGAGAGGGCGGGATCAATTGAAACATCTTTAATGATTGATTGAGAAAGGAGGCATATAACATGGCTCTTAAATCTGCCGAAGAGTACGTCCAAAGCATCAAACAGCAGGATCCAAAGGTCTACCTCGGTGGGAAAAGGGTGAATGATCTCTTTGAGAACCCAACGACAAAATCCGTCATCGATGCCACCGCAAAGATGTATGAGCTTGCCATGGATCCCGATTTCGAAACAACCATGACCGCACAATCTCATCTCATCGATGAAAAGATAAACAGGTCCTTGCACGTAAACAGGAGTATTGAGGATTTGCGCAAACGGGCGGATATGGCCCTTTTAGCCGCCCAAAAGATAGGCACCTGTAATTACCGGTGTGTGGGTTGCGACGCCATCAATACCCTGGCCAGCGTCACGTGGGAGATGGATAGGGATCTCTCCACAGACTACAATAAGAGATTTAACGAATATCTGAAATACCTACAGAAGAATGACTTGGCCTGTAGTGGTGCCATGACCGACGCGAAGGGGGACAGGAGCAAGAGACCCGCGGAACAAGAGGATCCCGACGTATACATCCATGTTTCCGAGAGGAGGAAGGAAGGGCTGGTGGTCAGGGGGGCAAAGGTAAATCAGAGTGGAGCAATAGCTGCCAATGAAACGATGGTCATCCCTGGGCAAGCCTTAAGGGAGGGTGAGGAGGATTTCGCCGTTGCCTTTGCCGTTCCCAACGGGGCCGAAGGCATCAGCTATATTTGCCAATATACCCCGTATACGGCCGAAAGAGATATGGTCGAGGACATCCATGAATTGGGTAATCCCATATACGGACAGAGGGAGACCTCCCTGATGGTCTTCGACGATGTATTCGTTCCCTGGGAGAGAGTCTTCATGTGTGGAGAGGTGAAATATACTCGACAACTGGTACCGCGCTTCGCCAAGATCCATCGGATGAACTGCGGTGGGGCATGTAAAGTGGGCTTTGCCGACCTCGTAATCGGTGCCACGCAGCTTCTGGTGGAATATGCTGGGTTGGAGAAGGTTCCACAGGTAAGGGAGAAGATTACGGACATGATTACCTTGAGCGAGACGGCAAGGGCATGTACCCTGGCTTCTGCCGTGGAGGGTGCTGAGGAACCGAAGGGCTCTGGCGTCTTCTTACCAGATGATATGTTTGGGAATGTGGCCAAGATCAATATTGCCAATGGATTCTGGGAGATGATGAAAATAGCAGGGGATTTGGCAGGCGGGTTAGTGGTGACCATGCCTTCGGAGAGGGAGCTAAAGAATCCCGAAACCAAGGAATACGTAAAGAAATTTTACAGGACGACCGTCCCTGCCGAAAAAAGGATGCGTATCACGAAATTCCTTCAACACTGGATAGCCGGTCAGCACGGGGCCGGAACATGGCACGGCGCTGGCCCAGTTCAAGCACAGCGGGTAATGGTAGGCAGGTTGGCTGACATGGAGGGAAAGAAAAAACTCGCAAAGGATTTGGCCGGCCTAAAAGAGGAAGAATTAGATAGTTGACAAAGGGGCGCTACCTTTCGACGGAAGGATCAACCCCGCGGTTAGACCTGATATCCTCCCCCTTGAAGAATACCCCTCCCGCCGTGGGTCTGTTGCCCACGATGAGGAGGTAACGTTTTCCCTTATTTTCCCCTCCTCTTGGCCGGCTTGTTCTTTACCATCAAATCCTGGACCTCGACGAAGTAGTTGGGGGGCATTGGGGCTTCATCCAATGAGGTGGGGATGGGGTATCGAATTCCTCCCCTGTGAGTCCCCTCCAAGCCCTCCATCATTTCCTCGGCTCGGTCCCGGTGCCAGGAGAAGAAGAGCTCGTGGTCTTGAACGGCCGCAAACCTTCGGTCTCCCAAACAGGGGACCTCTCTGGCTACCCCTTTGGTCTTCATAACATAGGCGACACCGATGCCACACATTCCCGCATCCCCAACCGATGGGGTCTGTAGGCTGCCACCCCTATGCCACAGAGCCGCCTGGGTTAACCTCATGGCCTGGGCGGAGTCGATGTAGAGCATGATCACATCCGGATCAATACCGTCTACCGTGCCCAAGGCATAACAGGCCACCGCCTTATAGACCGGGTCGAGCTTCGGTAGGGCCTTTTGCATCGCCGCCGCCGCCCTCAAGTCCTTCTGATAAACCTTTTCCCCCAGGACTCCCTTGGTCACCCGGTCAGGAGTGGGAATTAACCCGCAGGTACAGGCCCCCAGGAGACAATCCATATCCCTGGCCTCCGCGTAAAGGTTCCATCCATAGCGTCGGGCATATGCGCTCAGTTGGCAAACGTTGATCTTAAACCGCCTCTTTCTGGCCCCTGGAGGAAGATCCTTCATCCGCTTAACCAGGTTGATACCTACAGGGAAGCTATTGGGGCGGATATAGGTATTCAGATCCTGGACATATTTTTTCCAATCCATATCTTACTCCTTTCTCGGGGCTCCTCTCCTAGCCTATTGGAATAAAGGTTAATCTCACTACATCTTATATCCGATCCACCCCGGAACCATCCGCTCGTAACATCCGTATTCATGCGCAAACTTGATGAAGTGATCGATATTTGCCAGTGGAGCTGTGGGTGGTATTTCACAGGCAGATGAGAGGACGAAGGCGCTATTGGGAGCTGCTGTGTCGATACACCACTTAGTGGCCTCCTCGATCTGCTTCTTTGTTCCATCCTTGAAGAGCAGGATGTCCACATTACCGATGATCACGAGCTTCCGTTTGGAGACCTTCATCAGTTTCCTAAGAGATGAGTAACAATCTATACTGAGGGCGGAGATGCCCGTGCCCACCAGGTCTTCCATAATAGGGTCGATGTATCCGCAAATGTGCAGGGTAATCCCGGTCCTCTTTTCGCTGAAGTAGTTCACTAATTGCTGATGGTACGGGAGGACGAATGTACGGTAGATATCAGGGGAAATGAGGTTCAGGGAACACGCCGCCTCGGAATAGCTCAGCCCGACCCTCGCCTCGGTATTGATGGCCATTCCGAATCGTTGGGCGAATTCAGTGGTAAATTTCATCAAATCGTGGACGAAGTCGGGATCATCAAAGGTATCCAAGATAATCTGTTCAGCTCCCCTTAAATTGACGGCGATCTGCCAGGGCCCACAGATGACGCTCCCCGCCGCGGCATCGGTGATGTGGAGTCTTGCTCGGGAAAGCCCCTCGATGTAGTAAGGCAATCGTGCATCTTTCAGCGGATCGGGAACTTTCATCTTGAGGAGCTTCTTCTTATCATCAAGGATGTGTTTGGTAACATAAGCAAGGTCGTTCTCGGGCATTTCGACCGTACTACC
>CBDUXJ010000218.1:0-4478 GCA_965371165.1 uncultured Syntrophobacterales bacterium
AACTGTTCCAAATTTAGGCTGTGGATTTTAGTTCACTAATTCTCTTGCAAAGGGAATTTAGAGTTTATATAATCTCGGATCATCTCGGTATTGCCAATGGAGAAATCCATAGGGTCATTCCTGAAACTCCCGGAATTGACTTAAGTCAAGGTTGAGAAGAATTAAGTGCGAGAAAGTTGGTTAATTCCCAGTGAAATACGGAATTCAAGAGGTTAGGGAGATGAATGGGGTCTATCTAGGTATCGACGTCGGCTCGGTAAGCGCCAATACCGTGATCTTGGACAACAATCGAATGGTTGCTGAAGAACACTATACGCGAACCAAGGGGCAACCATTGAGAACGGTTAAAACGATCTTGGAGGAAATATTGGGACGCATTCCCCAGGAGAGTTTTCGGGCGATTTCCTTGACGGGAACGGGCGGAAAACTCCTTGCTGAGCTCCTGGGCGGACAATTCGTGAACGAAATCATGGCGCAAGCTAAGTCGGTTTCCTTTCTCCACCCGGAAGTACGAACCATTATCGACGTGGGGGGGGAGGATTCCAAGCTCGTCCTGGTCGACTACGAAGGGACTAATGGAGACTTCAAGATCAGCGATTTCGCCATGAACACCCTTTGCGCAGCCGGCACGGGCTCTTTCCTGGATCAGCAGGCTAGCCGTTTGGGCCTGACCATAGAGGAGTTCGGGGAACTGGCCTTGAGGTCGGAGACCCCCCCCAGGATTGCCGGCAGGTGCAGCGTCTTCGCAAAGACGGATATGATTCACTTGCAGCAGATCGCCACCCCCGACTATGATATCGTTGCCGGCCTCTGTTTCGCCCTGGCCAGGAACTTCAAGAGCAATATCGCAAGGGGGAGGGCTATCGTCAAACCCGTCTCTTTTCAAGGAGGTGTAGCCGCCAACCTGGGCATGAGGAAGGCATTTCTGGAGGTCCTGGATTTACATGAGGGAGAACTGATTATACCCAAATACTATGCCTCCATGGGGGCCATCGGTGCCGTATTGATGACCATGGAAGATGAGGCCTTCGATCTCCCCTTCATCGGCCTGGAGAGGCTTGAGGACTACATCAATCACCACAAGGAGGCAAGAGCGAGCCTGGAAAAACTCTCCCTATCGGAGAATCACGTGAAAACCAGGGGAAAGGGTGTTGAGATTCCCCTACAGGGTGAAAAGCTCAATGCCTATCTTGGCTTGGATGTAGGCTCCATCAGTACCAATCTGGTGGTCATCGATGAAGATGAAAACGTGCTGTCAAAGCGATACCTCATGACGGCGGGCAGACCTATCGAGGCTATAAGAAAAGGGCTCAAAGAGATAGGAGATGAGATCGGAGATCGAGTGCGCATAAGGGGATGCGGGACAACTGGATCCGGAAGGTATCTCACCGCCGATTTTGTCGGGGCCGACATCGTCCGAAATGAGATTACATCTCAGGCAACAGCCGCTGCACACATTGACCCCCATGTAGACACCATCTTCGAAATTGGGGGGCAGGATTCGAAGTACATAAGTCTCGAAAACGGCGTAGTCGTGGACTTCGAGATGAATAAGGTATGTGCTGCGGGAACGGGCTCCTTCTTGGAGGAACAGGCGGAGAAACTGGATATCTCCATAAAGGAAGAGTTCGGGACATTGGCCCTGCAGGCCCAACAGCCCATCAGAATGGGGGAGAGGTGTACCGTTTTCATCGAGTCAGATCTGGTACACCATCAACAACGAACCGCCAGGACCGACGACCTTGTGGCGGGATTGAGTTACTCCATCGTCCAAAATTACCTCAACCGGGTAGTGGGGGAAAAACGGATCGGGAACCGTATCTTCTTCCAGGGGGGTACGGCCTTCAACAAGGGGGTAGTGTCCGCCTTCGAGAGGTGGCTTGGGAAGGATATCGTCGTTCCCGAGAACCACGATGTTACCGGGGCCATCGGGGTTGCCATCCTGGCCAAAGAAGAAAGGACCTGGGAGGAAAGCACTTTTAAGGGGTTTGATCTCAGCAAAAGGAAATACGAGCTTACTACCTTCGAATGTAAGGGCTGTCCTAATATGTGCTTAATCCGCAAGGTGAGCATCGAGGGGGAGAAGCCGCTCTTTTACGGAAGCAGGTGCGAGAAGTATGACGTCATCAAAAGGAGTAAGGGCGGGGACCTACCGGATTTCTTCGCCGAAAGGGAAAAACTCCTCTTCGCCTCCTACGAGAGGGAGGAGGACCTGCCCGAAGATGCTCCGGTCATCGGTATTCCCCGGATTCTTCACTTTCATGAGCTTCTTCCCTTCTGGAAAGCATTCTTTACGGAATTGGGTTATCGAGTTGTCCTTTCAGATTTCTCCAACAAGGAGCTCATCCGAGAGGGAGTGGAGACCACTGTGGCCGAGACTTGCTTCCCCATCAAGGTGGCCCATGGTCATATACTCAACCTATTGAAGAAAGGCATCAAGGATATCTTCATCCCCAGTGTCATCAACATCAAATCCCCTGACCCCGAAATTGAGCTCACCCAAACCTGTCCCTACGTTCAATCCTTTCCCTATGCGGGGAAATCGTCTATCGACTTCAACCAGTATGGGGCCAGAGTCCACCAACCCATCATCCACTTCGGGTGGGAGAGAGGTCACCTGGAAAAGGAGTTGGTCCGGTTCGGAAAGGAGTTGAAACGGAGCGCTTCCACGGTGAAGAAGGCCTTTGCCAAGGCCGAGGCAAATCAGAAGAAGTTCCACGATACCTTGATCCAGAGGGGAAAAGAAGTCTTGGAGGGGCTGAAACCCGGAGAAAAGGCGATGGTGATCGTGGGGCGGCCCTATAACAGTTGCGATTCCGGAATCAACCTCGAAGTTCCCAAAAAACTCCGGGAGTTGGGGGTACTTGCCCTTCCCATGGACTACCTCCCCTTGGATTCGGCTTCCCACAAGGAGGGGATCAAGGAGATGTATTGGCGTTACGGACAGAAGATCCTGAGCGCCGCCCACCTTATTAGAGAGAACCCGGAACTCCATCCGGTTTTCATCAGCAACTTCGGCTGTGGCCCGGACTCCTTCATCCTCCATTTCTTCAGGGATACCCTGAGGGGCAAACCCTTTTTGCAATTGGAGATCGACGAGCATAGCGCGGATGCAGGGGTGATTACTCGATGCGAGGCCTTCCTGGACAGCCTTAAGCATGCCAAAGAAGGGTTGGAGGAGAAAATCCGCAGGCCGTTGAAGACCGATACCACGAGGAAGATCTATATCCCATACATGTGCGATCATTCCTATGCACTAGCAGCTGCCTTTGAGGCCTGCGGCATTTCGGCGGATGTATTCCCCGAGTCCGATGAGGAGACCCTCTTCTGGGGGAGGAAAATGACCTCCGGTAAGGAGTGCTATCCCTGCACCCTCACTACAGGGGACATGGTAAAGCTGGTGAAGGATCCCAACTTCGACCGGGACAGGGCCGCGTTATTCATGCCCTCGGGAAATGGTCCCTGCAGGTTTGGTCAATACAATCGGTTTCAGCGCATCGTTCTGGATGAGCTTGGATTTGAGGACGTTCCCATCTACTCACCAAACCAGGACGAAAACCTCTACACGGATTTGGGGATCATGGGCTCCAAATTCACCCGATTGGGATGGCAGGCCATTGTCGCCGTCGATTTGCTGATCAAAAAGCTCCTGGAAACAAGGCCATACGAGAGGAATAAGGGTGAGACCGACAGGGTATACCGGGAATGCCTGGATTTGATCTGCGAGGCCATCAAGGATGAAGGTGATCTAGAGGGGGCCTTGGAGGAGGTCCGGGATAAGCTCGATGGAATTGCAGTGGAGGCACCAGGCACAAGGCCCCTGATCGGGATCGTCGGCGAGATTTACGTTCGTTCCAACCGGTTCTCCAACGAGGATGTGATCCCAAAGATCGAACAATTCGGTGGGGAAGCATGGCTTTCGCCGGTTTCGGAATGGATCCTTTACATCAACGCCATGGGGAAGAGACACAGCCTGAGGCACAAGACCTTCTCCACCCTCTTGAAAATCTTTCTCACGGATTACTACCAGAAAAAGGACGAACATCGCCTGACGAAGATTTTCATGGGATATCTCAGAAACCTCCATGAGCCAACGGTAAAATCGATCCTGAAACAGGCAAGGCCCTATCTCCACGATTCCTTTGAGGGAGAGGCGGTCTTGAGCGTCGGACGCACTGTCGATTTCGCCCATTCGGGGTGCAGCGGAGTGGTCAACGTTATGCCTTTCACCTGCATGCCGGGGACAGTAGTCAGCGCAATCCTGAAGCGGTATCGGGAGGAGAATAACAACCTCCCCATCCTCAATATGGCATACGATGGGCAGGAACAGACCAATACCCTAACCCGCCTTGAAGCCTTCATGTACCAGGCTAAACAGTTCCGGGAGAAGAATCTACTGAACAGCCGCAGATAATCCAACTGGCCTGGGTTAACCCGAGGCTCAAACTCAGAAGATTGGTACTGGTTTTGGCACAGGG
>CBDUXJ010000219.1:0-4425 GCA_965371165.1 uncultured Syntrophobacterales bacterium
ACGGATCCGTTTTTCTTGTTATCAAGGAAGTATTTACCATTGGGATTAGCAACTTGAGGAGGCCGCGAATTGAACGCACGTAAGGAGAATTGGCATGTTTGAGATTTCTGAAATGGTTAAAAGAATTCAAGGCTCTGAACGTTCTCAAAGAAAGATTACCATTCCCAAGGATGCGATCAGAATGGATAGGGGGGAACCGGATTTTCCAACGCCCATCCATATCCAGGAAGCTGCGGCCAGAGCCATGAGAGATAATTTTACCCACTATGTGGATCCTTATGGGGATAAAGAACTGAGGGAAGCTATCTGTCTTAACCTCAAGAGGGATTATGGCGTGGACCGGAATCCGGAGAACATCCTGATCAGCGCAGGGGGGATCGAGGCCATTCATGTCATCTCTGCGACCTATCTCAATCCGGGTGATGAGGCTTTGGTCTTTGACCCGGGGTACTCTGCCTATGGAGATTCCATTGTCCTCTTTGGCGGGAAGCCCGTTTTTGTCCCCCTAACGGATCGTTTTCATCTCGATTTAAAAGCCGTTGAGGATCGAATCTCCAAAAGGACGAAGATGATTTTTCTCGCCAATCCCAGCAATCCGACATCGGCTGTTCTGGGGGAGGAGGAAATCAGGGGGCTTGGCAAGATTGCTTTGGAGCATGATCTGCTCTTCGTCATCGATGAAGTTTATCACCGGTTACTCTATGGTGGAATCGAACATTTTTCCATCTGCCAGGTCGATGAAGTGAAAGATCGAGCCATCTTATTGAACAGTTTTTCGAAAACCTATGCCATGACCGGCTGGAGGGTGGGCTATCTCGTGGCTGATGCAAAGGTTATAAGAGACCTCGTCGGGTTTCACAAGTCTCTCGTCATTTGTGTCAATGCCCCCGCCCAGAAAGGCTGTGTAGCCGCACTCACGGGACCCCAGGATTGTGTCGAGGCCATGAAGGCAGAATATACTAGAAGGATGAGGTTAGTCGAAAAGGCCCTGGAAGGGATAGAGAGGATTTCGACGCCACCTTGCGAGGGAGCTTTCTATTTCTTCCCCCGCTTTCAGCATGGGGTCACCAGCAGGGAGATGGCGGACTATCTAGCTGAAAGGGAGATATTCGTGCGTAGCGGGACCGAATTCGGGGGAAACGGCCAGAAACACATCCGGATCAGCTTTGCCACGTCGATAGAAAAACTCGAGGAGGGGATGGAGCAGCTGAAGAGGGCTCTTGATGAGCTGGATTAGGAAAAGAGGGTGAATTCCGGTCCATTTCGTTCTGCAATTGGAATGATGGCTCAATCCCTTTTGATTGTACCGATTCCCGTCACTCAAATCGAAACCCGTTCTTATAGACGCACCGGAGATGGTTTTTGCAGGAAGGGATTCCCATCTCGCATTCAGTGAGACTCTCGATGGTTCCACTGACAGAGCTTCCATGAATTTCCTGATAGATCTTGTCTATTCTTGAAACCTCCTCATCCCTACCATCTACGAGCACGGTGCTACTTCCCTCAGCCCCAAATATCCCCCCCTTCCCGATGACGTGGCAATCGACCTGAGCGAGGGCCCTTATCGCCTCGACCTCGGTGAAGATCTCACCGAAAAGGGGCATGAATCCTACGGTCATCCCGTAGGATTTGTCGGTCCGCATTCTCCCGGCTACCATTATAACCTCCTTGACGCTTCCGGGAATCAACTTCTCCAACCCTGCGGCGATGATCACATGGACTCCCTCGATCCATGCACCCTGAATCCATGGGCCTGCTGCAACTCCGAACATGGCTCCGGCCATCAAAGCCGCATTCCCATAAACGTCGATGATGTTGGCCCCCGTGATAAGGCAATCCCCTGGATTGAGACAAGACATGGCCTCTTGCCATCGGTCGTCGATGTTGGTCTCCTTGCCTCTTTCAATCAGAAGGCCATGGGGTTCACTGTCGTCTGGAACAAATTTCGCAGTTTTGGTACCCAGGGGCGTGATCCTTCCTGAGATCTTCATGGACTTTCCGATGAGTTCTTCGGAGATAGCTGAAACGGTCGTCCCTCCTTTCAGAACAATCTTGCCGTTCTTAAAGGCTTCTTTGACCCGTTTGAGGGATGAGATCCCCTTCGCAATCATCCGTTTCCCTTCTGCAGAAGTCATGGTGATTTGAATTCTCATGATCTTTCCCCCCAATAGCCTTTTCCGCCCTAGGGTGCCTTAACGGGACCTGAAGGTATAATAATCGCTTGCTTATGTGATCAACGTTTCTAATGTGTGGGCCAGTCGATCAAGGGATGTCGAGATCGGAGAGAAGCCGAATTCCTTGAGCACAGGGCGGTACTTCAGGCCACTTCCGGTCACCACGGTTACGACCCGGGCTAAGGCCCCTCCGGACTAAATGCGAGGGCTTCCCTTTTCGAGAACGATTCTCCCATCCAGTTGGATGGTGGGTTCCCACATGATCAGATCGTAGTGAATCGCTGCTTTAACCGTTCCTCCAAGGGTTATATTTGTCCCGATTCCGATGTGAACCGTTCCGAAAACCCCCTCGTCTTCCAGTTGAACTCCCTGCATGATCGATTTCGGATTGAGCCCTACACCCAATTCCGCCACATTATAGACCTTTGGATCGTTCCGGCTCTTCAGGTCGTCCGCCAATGTTTTTGCCTGGTCTCCGCCTTCTATTCCCGTGATCATCCCTCTCTTCACGGTCGCCACCACAGGCTCTTCCAGGACCCCGATATCGATATAGGGTAGGCTGGCATCGGCGACAATTTTGCCCTCTGCACTTCCCTCGATGGGGGAAAAGTTGGCCTCCACGTTGGGCACGGGTGAAAGTTGACCGGGTTCAACGATACAGTACATCGCATTTCCAGGACGGCCTTCCTTCTGCATCGATAAATGGGTGCCTCTCGGGGTGGTCAAGAGGACCTTCTTGCTCCTTTCGAAGGCATCCGCTATGTTCTTGCATATGACTTTCAATTCGCCAAAGTCTGCCTCGATTCCCCCTGTAATGAGCTGATCCTCGGTAAATTCCGTCATGACGAGGCTTCTGGCCCCGGATTCGAGGGCACGTTTCATCGATTCGGTATGGGTGATTGAATAGGAGACCGGGGTGAAGATCACATCGGCTTTTTTCATGGCTTCCGCAATAGGACCGGGAGGCTCCTGACCATGACCTTTTCTGGGCGTCATGATGGCGATCATCACCTCAGCATCTCTTTCATAGGCCGCCGTGGCAAGCACGTGGGCGATCTTTACCCTCTTGAAATCCGTTACGATTAAGACATTTTCACCGGGCTTCACACGGGCGCAGGTCTCTATCAGTTTTCTGGCTCCCTTGCTCATGAGTACGTCTTTCATCTCTTTCTCCTCTGTAAAATGGATTACTACTTCATATATTTCTTTTCGGCCAGTGTCAATTTTTCCAGGAGAGAAAATGGCTTCTTGACTTCCCCATCAGGGGAATGGAAAGGTGTAGAAAGGAGGGGAATCAGGTCATTCGTTGTACCCCTTTGAAAATACTTGACAAAGAAAATAAAAGATTTTAAGGTCCTTACGTAATCATAAGACCCCAAGAATGGAACAAAAGGTTCAGCTCTATCTTCGGCGGGATACTTGCGGGGGCCATCCTCTCATGGGTTACCATCATATCGGAGCTGAGCTCGACCATCGTCCTCTACCCACCGGGATGGTCCACCATGATAATTGAGATGTTTCAGGGGGTCATCAGCGACGATATGGGCACTGCCTCTGCCTTTGCATCCATCCTCATTCTTTCCACCACCATCCCCCTGCTGTTCATCACCAGGTATTTGCGCGGAGAGCAGACTTCAATTCTCTAAAAGAAGGTGCACAAGGGAGAGTACGGCGCAATCGCTCACGCAGGCGGGAACAAGTGTGATCGCGGACGTGTTCGATACGATTGATTGTCTATCTACGGTTCTGGACAGGAAGCATATCGTCAGATTTGGCACGGAAATGAGTAATTCAGTAAGAAACAGCTACAACTGAGGACCCAAGGTAAGGAGCAAAAGACTTTAACCCTTGTGAAGAAGGTAATTCCGCCTCCAAGCCCAGTATTTTTGTTGGCTTATAGAATGGCGAAGCGGCCGAAATCGATGGCCATAAAGCTATCCAATGATGAGTTCTTCGCTATTACTATGAGAACTAAACCTGGATTTCATAGGGATTTCTTCGACTACAGCTATCGCCACCGCTACTTTTATGGATGTAACAGTGCCTTTGACCAGATGGCCGCCTAAAGTAGCTACAGTATCACCCATCACCGTAGAGGCCGAGAAATGAGCATGAATATTGGGTTCTCCATTCTCCTTGGGTGAAACATGACCGGTTAAAGAAACAAGTTCGAGAGGTTGATTTAATTCCAAATAAAGTCGATCCTTATCGACCACGGGGAATTCTCGGGGAAATTGCTTCAAATTTCTAA
>CBDUXJ010000220.1:0-4423 GCA_965371165.1 uncultured Syntrophobacterales bacterium
TCCCCTAAACCTCCGGTTGCCCTCACAACAGGCTCAGTACCATTCCTGAAAAAGCACCGGTAAGGAGAATCACCAGAGTGGATTGAAATCCTATAAATCTGATTTGCTTGAGGACACGGGAGAACTTCAGCGGAGGGGTTGATGCGCAGAAAAAAACCTTAGCGAGGAAGATACCCATTCGTCCAATTCTCCGCAGATTCAATAAGGATACTGACCCTATTCTTCTGAGAAATATGACAAGGAAATATATTGTTACATTTGGCATGGCTTGAGCTTTTCTCATTCTTAGCAGGGGACTGCCCATAGCCCCCCGACAATGCCGACAATATCCAATATATCACAAAAGAGGACCTGTTTTAACAGTTAGTTTTCTGGAGTTTCCGTTTAATTTCTATTGATAAGGAAGAGCATCAACGCTATATTACTCTATGAAAGATGCTTCCTAAGGCTTGCCACGCTTATTATTACGGGGGACTTCCCCTTAAAGGATCGAGACGGAAGGGCCGGTTATGGGTCGAGGGAGATGTGTTGTTCTTTAAGGTTCCCGAGGGGAAGGGGAGTGAAAAGATCGATTTGACAATCCCCCTCTCCAAAGTGGAGGAGATCTTCCTCACCCGAGACAATTACTATGGGGCGGATACCGTCCTCTTCAACCTCACCTTTCGAGATCGGACTGGAAAATCTTTCACCCTGAGGTTTGCTCCCATTGCCCTCATTCCCAGAAGGAGGACCGCCCTCCAGAGGGAATGGTTTGACTACCTGGGCAAGACCACCAAATCGTCGGGTAGGGCCTCTCCCCGTTCCACCAGATAATCCTTATATTCCTGGTCGTTGGATTACACCCACATCACTTTTCCAAACATTTCATCCCATTTATATCCTTCAAGCATCATTCAGGATGAATACTGATGCAACTTAAAGACCTGACGGCTTCGTAAAAAGTCCATCTGCTGCGTTGCACTGCATCCTTCGTCATTGCAGCGTACTTCTATGTACGCCTCATTCCTCAGGATTTGCGCGCCTTGCATCTGGATCTTTTTTCTTTGCCGTCTAATTCCGACTTTTTACGAAATCATCAAAGACCTGGCTTCAAATATTTGCTCATATCCTCCCCCAAACAGAGGGCCTTTACGCCCTGGCTCTCTATGAGGGTCGATGAGGGTCCCCCTTTGATCAGGCGGCCATTTCGGAGGAGATATCCCCGGTGGGAGATGGCCAGTGACAGATGAATCTCTTGTTCAACAATGAAGAGGGTCAACCCCCTCCTGTTCATCTCCTTGAATGCGGCAAAGATCTCTTCGGTAAAACGAGGGGCCAAACCCATGGAGGGTTCATCCAACAACAGTAGTTTGGGCCCTCCCATCAACGCCCTGCCTATGGCTAACATTTGCTGTTCACCGCCACTTAGGGTTCCTGCCCTCTGGTCCTTTCTCTCTTTCAATATGGGGAAAAGCTGGCAGATCCACTCTAAATCTCCCTCTATCTCCCCCTTTGCCTTCCTCCTAATGTATGCCCCGAGCATGAGGTTATCGAGGACGGAAAGGGTGGGGAAGATATGACGTCCTTGGGGGACATGCCCAATCCCTCTTAATACGATCTTATGGGGATTGAGGTTTGTGATATCCTCCTCCTGGAAGAAGACTCTCCCCTCGGTTGTCTCTAAGATTCCAGATATAGTGCGCAAGAGGGTAGTCTTTCCCGCTTTGTTGGGGCCTATGAGGGCAACTGCCTCCCCTCTCTTTACCTCCAGGGAAATCTCTTTCAATGCTTGTAGCGGTCCATAATGAACGGTAAGTTTTTTTATCCTAAGCATCAACCCTTTTGCCTTTCAGGTAAGCCTCGATCACCTGGGGGTCCTTCCTCACCACATCGGGAGTCCCCTCGGTGATAAGTTCACCATTGTTGAGGACGGCTATCTCATCCGCTATCTCCATCACCATCCCCATTTGATGTTCTACCACGAAGATGGTGACCCCCTCCTTCCTGATCTGGCAGATCTTTTCTGCAAGTTGCCGTACCTCGGTAAGGGTTAACCCAGCCACCGGTTCGTCCAGGAGGATGAGCTCTGGCTTCATGGCGAGGACTCGCCCCATCTCCAGGATTTTCTGTTCGCTAAAGGAGAGCTGGGAGGCGGGCCATTTCCACCTGCCTAATAGGCCAAGGAATTCCAAGATCTCCTTGGACTCCCTCAAGGCCTCTCTTTCCCTCCTTTTGACCCCGGGGAGCCAAAGTCCGCAGGAGAGAAATCCTCCTCTCAATCTCGTGTGCATCCCGGCCATGATATTTTCAACGACCGTCATGTTTCCCCAGATCTGGAGCGTTTGAAAGGTTCTCCCCACTCCCAGCAGGGAGATCTCATAGGGGTCCAAGGATGTTATGTCCGTCCCTTTAAAATAGATCTTCCCCGAGGCAGGCCGCTCTATTCCACTGATCAAATGAAAGAGGGTGGTTTTCCCCGCTCCATTGGGGCCAATGAGTCCTTTAACGATTCCCTTTCGCACTTGCAACGAAACTCTGTTCAGGGCCCGGACCCCATCGTAGTCCTTGATAATCTCCTCTACAGATAGAAATGACATTAAAGCTCCACCCTTTCCCTCCTCTTCTTTCTCGCCCAGTAGCTGATGAGGTATAATACCCTGATATTCAGGCGGGTCCCGATACCATCGGGAAAGAAGATGAGCAAGAGGATCAGGATCAACCCATAGATGGGCAAGCTATACTCCTGGTATCTGCCAAGAGTATCCATGAGCCAAGTGAGTAAGATGGCCCCGGCGATGGGGCCATAGAGGTTGCCCATCCCTCCCAAGATAACCATCATAATGATGAGAATAGAGAGTCTTAGGCCAAAGGCCTCAGGATTAGCCGTGGACATGATACAAGCGAACAGACTCCCTGCAAATCCAGCAAAAGCAGCCCCTATGACAAAAGCTCCTATCTTGATCTGGGCCACCTTTATTCCTACGGTGGAAGCGGCATCTTCACTGGTTGCCACGGCCAAAAAAGCCCGGCCTATCTTAGAGCGAATCAGGTTTTTAGAAAAAAGGAGCAACACTACAAGAACTCCCCAGACCAGATAGTATTGTTTAAGATAGGTGTCGAATGAAAACCCGGCCAGGGAGAACCAGGGGATGCCGAAGATTCCAATGACTCCACCGGTGAGGTTGGAGGACTCCCTGACGATGACCAAAAAAATTTCCCCAAACCCCAGGGTGGCCAGGGCCAGGAAGTATCCCTTCAATTTAAGAATGGGTCTCCCGATGAGGTAGGCCACGGCAGCTGCTGCCAGGGCCGAGGCCAAAAAGGCCACAAGGGTGGGGAAGGCATAGCGGGTGGTGAGGATGCCCGTGGTATAGGCCCCAATTCCGAAGAAGGCGGCATGTCCCAAAGAGATTTGTCCCGCATAACCAAGAAAGAGACTTAACCCGAGGGCTACAATGGCGTAAATCCCCGCTAAGACCATCACATAATGGAGGTGTGGGTCAGGCAAGATCAAGGGAAACAGTAACAAGGCCCCCAGATAATAGAGATCCCGCTTTCCAAAATCCTTTCTATAATGGAAGTATGGGTCAGGCAAGATCAAGGATAGGAGCCATAGGGGCACCACATAAAAGAGATCTCTCTTTCTAAACTCCTTTTGATTCGAATCTACCATCGGCGGCTATCGATAAAAGGTGAACTCAAGATTCCTTTGGGCCTGAAGTATAGGATGAGTAACAGAATTACAAAGGCCACGGCATCTTTATAACCCGAAGGAATGAAGGCTACGCTCAAGGATTCCACAACCCCCAGGGCAAAACCTCCGAGGATTGCACCGCTGTTTTTCCCCCACCCCCCCAAGACCGCAGCGATAAAACCCTTTAGTCCCAGCATCGTTCCGGCATTATAGCTGGTATAGAATATTGGAGTGATAAGTATCCCGGCGATGGCCCCCATCCCTGCACTTACCCCGAAGGCTAAGAAGACCATGAGGTTCCTCGAGATCCCCGATAGATCGGCTCCCAAAGGGTCGGTGGAACTTGCCTCCATGGCCTTTCCCAATAATGTCCGGTGGGAGAAGAGATAGAGAAAGATCAGTAGGAGAAAGGTAGCTCCCAGGACCCAGAGGCTCTGGGGAACAATAAAAATTCCCCCGATCTGGAGGGGCTGATTTCCTGAGAAAGCAGGGAGGGCTTTGGGTAATGTCCCAAAGGTCAGACCACTGGTGCTGCTGAGGAAAATGGAGGCCCCTAACGTGGCCATGAGGAGGATGGGGACGGAGGCCTTACGCAGGGGATACACGACCAGGATGTGGAGGAGGAAGCCGATGATGACAACAGATATGACCGCCACCAGGATTGCCAGGGGGTAAGGGAGCCCCCCTCCATTAAGGAGGAAGACGGTGATCACTCCCCCTAACATAACACACTCCCCCTGGGCGAAGTTT
>CBDUXJ010000221.1:0-4387 GCA_965371165.1 uncultured Syntrophobacterales bacterium
CCACAACCCCTATAGGCATTCCACCTCCAGCGATCTTACCCAGGGTGCACAAATCTGGCTCGATCCCGAATTCCCCTTGAGCACCCCCGAGGGATACCCTGAAACCCGTGATGACCTCATCGAAGATCAATAATGCCCCTACCCTCATGGTCTCTTCCCTCAAGGCCCTCAGATATTGCAGATCGGCCGGTATGAATCCGGTCCCTGGTACGGGCTCGATGATAACCCCGGCCAGATCCCCGGCATCTTCCCTTATTGCTTCTATGGCCCCCTCAATATCATTGAAGGGGATGGTCTTCGTATATTTGGACATCTCCGGCAGCAGGCCGAGGCTTTCGCCATGCTCAAGGGGGGTATTGATCTTATACATGAGATTGGAATTGGGACCGTGCCAACCCCCCTCTATTTTTAGGATCACTTTTCGTTCTGTATACCCCCTCGCCAGCCTGATGGCATACATGGTGGCCTCGGTACCGGTACAGCAGAATCGAACCTTCTCAGCGCACGGGATGATATCGCAGAGCATCTCCGCGTATTCCACCTCATACTGATTGACCATTCCCACATGGAGGCCATCCGATAGCTTCTGGGCTAGCCCATCGATGATAAAGTCAGGGGCATGGCCCGTGATGCGGGCATAGTGGGCCATCCACAGATCCAGGTACTCGTTTCCATCCACGTCCCAAAACTTCGATCCCTTTGCCCTTACCGCATAAACGGGATAGGGCCAATAATACCTAAAGGAATGACTAATGCCCCCCACCATCACCCTCTCCGCCCTTTTAAAAAGCGCCTCAGATTGAGGGCTCAAACCTCGATATCGCTCCAACACCTCTTCCATTTTCCCACCCTTTCTATCTTAGTTTATCTTGTCATCTCCGTGATCAAATCACCGCCTCTTCTATAACCAACTGCCCGGTCTCAAATCTATCCATACCGAGGCAGCTCACATCGATAGTCTCATATCTCCCCAATCGAATCGCCTCCGAGAGTGCCTTTCCTACAGCCGGGGCTTGCATAAGGCCGTGGCCGCTGAAACCCACCGCCATGTAAAACCCCTTTATCTCGGGGTGTTCCCCCAAGATGGCGTTATGATCCAATCGGTTCTCCGCATAGAGGCCGGCCCATCCCCCCTGAAGTCTCAAACGATCCAAGAGGGGAATCCTGTGGGCGAGCTCCGGCCAGACCTCGTCGTAAAAGAGGGTCCTCTCCCACGTGAAGTTGGCCCCGATCGGTTCATCCTCCTTGGATTTCCCCGTGAGAATCTTTCCCCCTGTTTCGGTCCTGAAATAGAGGCCCGTGGTGTTGATGGTCAGGGGTACTTCGTAGTCGAACTCTTTGGGAGGTTTGCATTCATATACCATACGCCTCATGGGATCCACCGGGATATCGACCCCTGCCATCATACCTACCTCTTGGGCAAAAGGTCCCGCGGCATTTACCACGATGGGGCTCTGAATCCATTCCCCTTTCTTCGTCTCGACTCCCTCGACCTTATTGGACTTTGCCAGAATATTTACTGCTTCATCAGTGATATATCTGGTTCCCATGGACCTTGCCTTTTTCACAAAACCGCTCAGGACCCCATGGGGGTCTAAGTATCCATCCCTGGGGCCGAAAGTAGCCCCTGCCACGCCTTCAAGGTTGACATGGGGAATGATTTCCAGAATCTCCTGGGGTTTGAGGAGGCGAACTTCGAGACCTTGAGAGCGCTGAAACTCGTAGTGCTTCTTCATGACCGGCCACTTGTCCTCCCTACCCAGGAAGAGATACCCTCGCTGACGAAAATCCGCATGGGCCCTCTCCCCCTCAACCTCCATGAGCTCATCGAACTTCTCGTAAAAAGGCACGCTATACCGCGCAATGTCAAGGTTCACTTTGGTCCCAAATTGTTGCCGTATCCCCCCTACGCTCAGAGCCGTGGAGGAATGTTCATACGTAGGGTCTCTCTCGAGAACTAGGACCTCGCCATCAAATCCATCGTTCAAGAGGTTGTAGGCGATGCTTGAACCTATCACCGCCCCCCCAATGATTACCACATCCGCCCTCTCCATGGAATCCACCCCTCAGTTGACGTCAATTTATCTATGTTATAAGCGAATTTCAAGGGCGTCCGCTTTTAATTCCAGAGCCTTATCCAATGATGATGATACCCGCTTCATGGCTACCCCATCATCCCCCATCCCATGCTCTATAATATCACAATCTCTTTTATTCCATCAAAAGAAATCTAGAACTTCTTGAGTTCTATAGGAAATATTTTTGTAACTCGTTAATTCTATTTAGAATGAGATATTTCAGTTAGCAAGGTTCGCACACTGAGGTGCGGTGTGCGTTACACGCGGAAGAAATTACCTCTTGCCTCGCCCGGGGCGGAATAGAGCGTGACTCCTGGGATACGAACTCATTCAAAACTCCGAGCTTGGGCCTGCAGTTTCTTAGAAGGGATTCTCTTGTTCCTTCGGTTCAATGCCTTCGAAGTGACCCTTGGGGGTTCGCAGGCTTCGTCGTGAGTCTTCGACCCTGAGCTCCATTCGGCCCGAGCGTTCGACCGAGCTCACGCCGAGGGCTCATGGCCGAGGGCAGACCGAAGGGCTCAGCCGAACGGCGGGGAATACGTACCCCTCCCAGCCGAATTTGGGTACTGCCGTTATGCGGTGCTGCAGTGCTGCGGTTTGAAGGATGGAATTTCGCTCAGGGACGACGGAGCGCTTTTATGGACCCTAAATAGTAGCGTGGACCACAAAGTTTATTTTTGTGCTGAATATCTATAAAGGTCAGGAAACTCCAGTTAAAAAGAGCTGGACAAAGGGAATGGGGGTATGGTAATAAATGTGAAATTAACGCTACTTCCTCACCTATGGAATCGTTTCGTTACATAGTGGTAGAAGGCCCGATCGGTGTCGGGAAGACCAGCCTTGTGCAACGGTTATCCACTCAGTTCAAAGCAAGGTGTATCTTGGAATCGCCGGAGGAAAACCCATTTCTCCATAGATTTTATCGGGATCGAAAGAAGTACGCCTTTCAAACACAGCTCTTCTTCCTGTTGAACCGCTATCAACATCAGAGGGAGATAAGACAGATCGACCTGTTTAACCAGATCACCCTCAGTGATTACCTCTTTGCTAAAGATCGAATATTCGCATATCTGAACCTGGACGAAAATGAACTGGCCTTGTATGAGCGAGTTTTTGCCTTACTCGATGGGAGGATTCCCAAGCCTGATTTGGTGATTTTCTTGCAGGCAAAACCGGAAAAACTGCTCGTGCGAATCAGAGCTCGAGACACCGAATATGAGAGGGAAATCGACATTGAGTATCTGCGAGCATTGAGCCAGGCCTATAACACCTATTTTTTCCACTATGAAGAAAGTCCCCTTCTCGTTGTCGATACCAGCGATATCGATTTCGTTAACCGGGAGGAAGATCTGGAAAATCTCGTCCGGGAAGTTCGCTCCATGAGGAGGGGGACCTGGTACTACAAGCCGCTTGGATCCAAGTAGTTGGACTGAGACGGAGGGAATTTTTCTTTGGTACTCAGGGGGGTATTCTCTTGGGGAAAAGTCCTTCTGGAATCGGTCCAGGAGGACTTTTTTTCGGAGGGAAATATCGGGCAAATAGAGGCAAGATGAAAGAAGGAGGGAGACCGGATGCAAATTGTCTCGACCATGAGGGAGATGTCCTGCATTTCGGATGAACTTCGAAAAGGTGGGAAAACCATTGTCTTGGTTCCCACCATGGGATACTTCCACGAGGGCCATCTCAGCCTTATGAGGGAAGGAAGAAGGAGGGGGGATGTATTGGTCGTGAGCCTCTTCGTTAACCCCACTCAATTTGGGGAGGGCGAGGATTATCAGATCTACCCCCGGGATTTCTCAAGGGACAAAGGCCTCGTCGAAGGGATAGGGGTGGATATCCTCTTTGTACCCACCGTGGAGCAGATGTATCCAGAGGTTTACCAGACCTTTGTGGAAGTAGAAAGAGTCACTAAGCCCATGGAGGGCCAATTTCGGCCGAGCCACTTCCGCGGGGTAACCACGGTGGTGGCCAAATTATTCAATATCGTCAAACCCCACATTGCCATATTTGGGGAGAAGGATTTTCAACAATTGGCGGTCATCCGTCGGATGGTCGAAGATCTCAATATGGGGGTTGAAATTATCGGAATGGCCATCGTAAGAGAAGCGGATGGCTTGGCCATGAGCTCTCGAAACCGGTATTTGACTTCCGATCAGCGAAAAGCCGCACTGAGCCTCAACCGGTCCCTCCAGGAGGCCTCCCAGCTCTTCCGCTCGGGGGAACGGGATCCCAGAAGAATTATCGATGCCGTAGAGAGGGTGATCGAAACCGAAAGAGATGTGACCATCGAATATGTTGAAGTCCGAGAT
>CBDUXJ010000222.1:0-4349 GCA_965371165.1 uncultured Syntrophobacterales bacterium
AGGTGGACAGGTGTTTTTGGACCACTTCCCTCCAAAGGGGTTGATTCTCGAGGGCAAATAAATGCTCCAAAATTCTGACCAAGATGGAGTTATGGCTTGCCCTTGCAATGCCCAGGTGGAACTTTCTGTTGGCCTCGAAGTAGACCCCGAAATCATGCGTCTCGATGCTCTCCTTCATGTCCTTAAGCACACGGCGCATATTGTCTAAATCCTTGGGCTCAGCTTTAAAGATGGCCATTTCAATAATGGCTGACTCGATAGCCCTTCTCGCGCGAAAAACCTCAAATGGACTCTCATTTTCCTCTAACATGGCAATAGTCTCAGAACCAGAGAGGATGCTCTTGGCATTCGCTTTTACGTAGGTTCCATCCCCAGTAAGGCTTTCCACCACTCCCATAATCTGTAATGCACTGAGGGCTTCCCGAACTGGCGGGCGGCTTACTCCCATCTCTTCGGCGATTGTCCGCTCAGATGGCAGCCGTTCCCCTTCCTTAAGCAACCCACGCGCTATATAATCGAGAATCTTTTCCGCAACGAGGCTACTTTTCTTTCTTCCCTCAAAGTTCTTGATTTTTTGGAAAGAAGCCATAACTAATCCCGTGAATCAAGTAAAGCTAACTGGGCATATCGGTCTTATTGGTAATACCAATTTCTATAACGAATATATATTCTTGTCAACAAAACTTTATTTTCATCTTCCCACAGCCGTAACTCCCGCATTCGGATGTTGATGATTGAGGTAGCACGGACTTGAGGAAACTACGGTGAATCGGATTTCCATTGACATCCCAATGCAAAAGGGGTATAAATTCAAAGGGTTCAATTGAATTAATTTGGGGTGAAACGGGTGTCCGTCGGAGAAATCGTTAAAAAATGGAATTCCTCAAAGGAGATTGCGCCATGCATTGTCCATATGGAGAGGCTGGCGGGAAGGGGGGGGAAATATGTAGCCATCCCCGACTTCATTGATGAGAGGCTAAGGGGCGCCCTTAAAAAGAGGGGGATAAAGCAGCTCTTCTCCCATCAGGAGATGGCCCTCGAGGCGATTCGTGCCGGTAGGGATGTCGTAGTGGTAACACCTACGGCTTCGGGAAAGACCCTCTGCTATACCCTTCCCATTCTCAACGATAAGCTGAATGATCCATCCGGTAGGGCCATCTGTCTCTTTCCCACAAAGGCGCTATCCCAAGACCAGATGATTGAGCTTCAGGAGTTGGTCGATGCCACGGGAGAGTCCATCACCACATTCACCTATGACGGGGATACCCCCCGGGATGCTCGAAAGGCCATTCGGACCCAAGGGGACATCGTGATCACCAATCCGGACATGCTTCATACCGGGATCCTTCCCCACCACACCAAGTGGATCAAGCTCTTTCAAAACCTGAAATACGTCGTCATCGATGAGCTTCACACCTATCGTGGTGTATTCGGTTCCCACATGACCAACGTACTCCGGAGGTTGAGGCGGATCTGCGATTTCTATGGCTCGAGGCCTCAGTTTATCTGTTGTTCTGCAACCATTGCCAACCCCAGGGAGTTGGCGGAGAAACTGGTCGAGCGCCCAATGGAACTCATCGACCAAAACGGGGCCCCCTCTTCGGAGAAGCTCTTCCTCTTTTACAACCCCCCGGTAGTCAACAAGGAACTGGGTATCCGGGGAAGCCATATCGGTGCCGCGAGAAACCTCTCTTACCCGTTTATCGAAAGGAAGATCCAGACCATCGTCTTTGCCACCAGCAGGCTCAACGTAGAGGTTCTCACCAAATACCTAAAAGACCGCGTGAAAGGGGAGAAAGGGGATAGGGATGTCGTCAGGGGATATCGGGGGGGATATCTTCCCAAGGCCCGAAGGGACATCGAGAAGGGGCTCAAGAGGGGAGAAGTACTGGGGGTGGTTACCACCAATGCCTTGGAGTTGGGAATTGACATCGGAAGGTTGGATGCTTGCATTATCGCGGGGTATCCGGGAACCATTGCCAGCACATGGCAGCAGGCGGGCAGGGCGGGGAGGCGATCGGGCCTTTCCCTGGCGGTTTTGATCGGACGAAGCCTCCCCCTGGATCAATTCCTCATGGAGAACCCCGACTATTTTTTTGGGAAATCCCCCGAACATGGCCTTATCAACCCCGATAACCTGCTTATCCTCTTGAGCCACATCAAGTGTGCGGCGTTCGAGCTTCCCTTCAAGGATGGGGAGAGCTTCGGGGGTGAGAATCTCCCTGAGATATTGGAGTATCTGGAGGAAAAGGGGATTGTCCACCATATGGGAGATAGCTGGCACTGGACGCAGGATGTCTATCCGGCCGACGGGATCAGTTTGAGGAGCGTATCGGAGGAGAACTTCCTGGTGGTCGATATCACTACGACCGCCAAGGGCAGAGTCATCGGCGAGGTCGATTACACCGGTGCCCATACTACCTTGTACGAGGGGGCTATCTATATTTGCGAGTCGGAACTCTACCAGGTTGAGAAGCTGGACTATGAAAACCGAAAGGCCTATGTTAAAAAGAGCAAGGCCGACTACTACACCGATGCCGTAAGCTACACCGACGTCTCCATCTTGGAGGGTTTTGAGGAAAAGAGGGAATGCGGAACCTCGGTTGAACATGGGGAGGTGGCTGTGTCTACGAAGGTGGTGGGGTTTAAGAAGATCAAGTTTTATACCTCGGAGAATGTGGGCTATGGCAAAGTCCTCCTTCCCGATCAGCAGATGCATACCTCCTCATATTGGATAACCTTTCCGAAAAGGATTTTGGAGGACATGCCGTTCAACCGGTGGGAGATTATCGACGGGATACTGGGGATGGCATATGCCTTACACTATATCGCTTCCCTTCATCTCATGTGCGACATCAACGATATCCAGCGGAGCGTGGGGGATCGGGGAGCCCGCTGGTTTGCAAGGTTATCCCGGGAAAGCAGGGGCGTTTACAAACCGAGCACCGGGATGGAGGAAGTTTCCATAGAGGGGATCGATCCCTTCGAGCCTACCATTTTCATTTACGATAATTATCCAGGTGGGATGGGGTTTAGCCCCCAGCTTTTCGACGCACATCGGGAGATCTTGGAGAGTACCTTGAGGCTGATCTCCCGTTGCGGGTGTCGAACTGGGTGTCCGTCATGTGTTGGACCCACCGGGCAATTGGGGACGGAATCCAAAGGGATAGCCCTGTCCCTGCTTGAAAGGGCGTTGGAGACCGTTTGAAGATAAGGGATAAATTGAATTCCCTTCACCTTCGGAAAGGGGATGGAGAGAAGGGTGCGGTGCTATCCGAATTAAGGAGACGGCTGGATCGACTCTCGGATCCCAGGAAAGTCAAGGCGACCGCCAATGCATACGCTCCCCGAAGGAAAGCCATTGAGGAACTGGTGGATGGCCAGTTCCTTTCCACCCCCTTTGGAGAGGTCTTCTCAGTAAGGGAGACCTATGGTTCCGGCTATCGGTACGGGGGGATCCTCCTGGGAGAGTTGTTGGAAGTCCCCCACTACCCAGCCCATCTCATAACAAGGGACGAAAGGCTCAAGGATATCGATTTTACCCGGACCCTCTTCCTCGACACGGAGACGACGGGGCTATCGGGGGGCACGGGGACTTACGCTTTTATGGTTGGAGTGGGCTCTTTTCAAGGGGGAGGGTTCACTGTCCAACAGCTCTTCATGCGAGACCATTCGGAGGAGAAGGCTATGCTCTTCGTGTTGGGAGAGCTCTTGGATCGCAACGATTTTCTGGTAACCTTCAACGGAAAGAATTTCGATATCCCCCTTTTGGAAACTCGGTTTATCCTCTCCAGGCTTAGCGTCCCCTTTGTCGATAAGGCGAATTACGACCTGGTGTACCCGTCGAGGAAGATCTGGAGAAGGGTATGTCATAACTGTCGATTGATCACTTTGGAGGCCCAATTGTTGGACATCGATCGTGGGGACGATATTCCATCGGAGTTAATCCCCTATCTCTATTTCGATTTCGTTAGGACGGGGAACGCCGAGAAGATCAGCCGTGTTTTTTATCACAACCGGATGGATATCCTTTCCATGGTGATCTTGGTCCATCGAATCCATTTGATCTCCCATGACCCTTCGGCGTTTCATCCGAGAAGAGGAATCGAGCATGTGGTCCTCGGAAAGTTGTTCATGGAACAAGGGATGATCGAGAAGGCTACCGGATGCCTTGAAGAGGCCGTCAAGCTCTGTGACGAGCCATTCCAGTGGGAAGCCATGAGGTTTCTCTCTTTGGCATATAAGCGGAGAGGTCTATGGCAAAGGAGCGCTGCCCTCTGGGAGGATATGATCTCTTCGGATGGGAGCCAGAGTCCCTTTCCCTATGTGGAGTTGGCCAAGTATTACGA
>CBDUXJ010000223.1:0-4322 GCA_965371165.1 uncultured Syntrophobacterales bacterium
CATTCCTCAGGATTTGCGCGCCTTGCATCTGGATCTTTTTCTTTGCCGTCTGATTCCGACTTTTTACGAAATCATCATCATTGGTTCGATCTTAAACTCTTTTCGATTCCATCGACGATGAGGTCCCCTTCATCATCCCCGATGGTTCTGACGTCCAAAAGGACTTCTTCCTTGCTGACCCTGGTGATGATGGGCGGCTTGCCTTCCCGTAATCCCTTCTCAAGCTGGTGGACCGCCCCCTGGTCGGGCTTCAGGGTTACGACATTGGTGGGGAGCAACTGGACGGGATAGGCTCCACCTCCCACTTGGGATACATCATCCCTTACCCCAACCCTCAATCCCTTGGATATTTTTGCACGTATCTTCCGAGAAAGCCCCTGGGCCCTTTTTCGGAGTTCGTCACGGGAATAGGTAAGCATCCTGAGGGTAGGGATTTCTCGGATAGCCTTGGCTTCATCGAGATATATGAACAGTGTCGATTCCAATCCCGCAAGGGTCAACTTGTCAATTCTCACAGCCCGGTTGAGAGGGTTCACCTTTATCCTTTGGATATACTCTTCTCTCCCGAGGATAATCCCAGCCTGGGGACCTCCCATCAACTTGTCCCCACTAAAGGTGACGATATCCGCGTTCTCCTTGATGGCTTCCTGAACCGTGGGTTCCCAATCCAGGCCGTATTTGCTGAGGTCGACGAGACATCCGCTTCCCAGGTCCTCCATGATCGGTAGATGGTGAGAATGGGCTAACTGGGCCAATTCCTTCAATTCAACTTCAGAGGTGAAACCGACGATCCTGAAATTGCTCGTATGGACCTTCAGGATCAAAGCCGTATGTTCCCCAATTGCCCCTTCGTAGTCGCTGAGATGGGTTCGGTTGGTTGTCCCGATCTCTCTCAAGATGGCACCACTTCGGTTCATGACATCGGGGATACGAAAGGCTCCTCCGATCTCGACCAATTGACCCCTGGAGACGACAACCTCCTTTCCGTCGGCAATGGTATTGAGGACCAATAAGACGGCCGCGGCATTGTTGTTGACGACTATGGCGGCTTCAGCCCCGGTCAATCGACAGAGGATCTCCTCGACGTGGGAATACCGGGATCCCCTCTTTCCCTGGTTCAGGTCAAACTCCAAATTGGAATAGTGCCTTGATACCTGGGCGATATGCTCAATGGCGCCCTCATGAAGTAATGAGCGGCCCAGATTGGTGTGGATTACCACTCCCGTGGCATTGATCACTCTCTTCAATTTGGGGTTGACCTGATTTTCGATCTCCTCCATGAAATGGGAGAGTAAGTTCTCGAAGGAGAAGATGGACTCGTCCAAATCCCCTGGATCCCGTGCGGTTATGATAGTATGACGCAGGTGATCCAGCCCCTTGCGAACTGCTTCCAGGAGAATCCCCCTCGGGTAACGGTTTCCCAGTTGAACCATCTCAGGTTTGGCAAGAATATGGTCCACATTGGGAATTTGACTGAGATACTTTTGACGGAGTTGTTGGGACATGTCTTATTCCTCTTTGAGGATATTGGGTTGTAGCTTCGCAAAAAGGGTTTTGAAAACCCTGAGGGGATTCATCCTGATCCAGTGTAGTGGCCACTCCAGTTCACTCTTTTCACATACGGTGGACATATTGAGCCTGCTGATATCCAACCCCAATTTGGCCAGTTCCCGTTTTCGGCGTTCTCGGTCTTCAATGGAGACGATCTCGTCTATCCTCCGCATCAGCCTTACCGCCTCCTTAATTCTTCCCTCAGTGACGAGGGCAGTTTTGGCATGAAGGAGGCCGAATTCCTCCTTCAGCCGGTTTAGCCTCAGGGCGGCCTCATAGGTTCCGTAGACAATTTCGTCACGGGTCATCCATTTGGTCTCGTAATTCAGAGTGTATTTCCAACTGGGAGAGAGCATTGCCAATCGGTGCTCCTCAACGGTCCGGTAGATAAGATTGTATCCGTAACTCTCCGGATTCTCGAAGACTGGGCTGCCCGGATCCAAGAAGGGAGCAAGGGGGGAGATGAAAGGGATAAGCCTCCGGTTCTTCCCATAGCGCTGGAGAAGGTATCGACAGTATTCCACGGTATCGAGGACCGATTGGAGAGTCTGTTTGGGCAATCCCGTCATGAAGAACAGGTCGATTCGTTTACAACCCACGGCTATCGCATCCTTCACCATCTTTTCCAGGGCAATGTTATCGTAAGCCCTTCCAAAGGCTTCCCGGACCGCTACTTCGTGGGATTCGGGGGAAATTTCCAGGTTGAAATTAGGGATCGTTTCGGAAATCCTCTCCAGTTTTTCGAGCGAAGGGGGAACGAAGAACTCAAGGGCAATGTGGTTCTGAATTCCCTTACCATTTAAAGCGCTCAAAAGCTTAAAGCCGTATTCGTCGCCTGGCTGAAAGATATCCCCAATGATCATGATGGGCGCCTTGAGATGGTTTCTGATGTCCATGATATCTTGGGCCAGGAGTAAGGGATCCCGGTAGGCAGGCCTTTGGCGGTTCGCCACACGACGGAAGGTGTTTGCCGATCCACCACATGTCTTGCAATTGTGGCGACAGCCCCTGCAGGTAAATACCGCGGTAATCGGATACATGAACCAATTGGTGAAGGGCTCATATCCCGTAGGATCACGATACTTCCAGACCTTTTGCATGATGTGACGATAGTCTATGGCGATGTGATCGAGGGTTTCGGGGACATGCGTAATGGGATTGGTATGAATTTGGCACCCTTCGTCCCTCCACGTCAAGTTGGGAACATGAGATATCCTCCTTTTCTCCTTAAGACATTTGATCAGTTCCAGGAGCGGCACTTCCGTTGAATCTCCCCTTATGATGAAATCGACCTGAGGATAGTCCCTCAAGATTTCCTCATGGTAGTAAGTCGCGGACAAACCTCCCAGGATGACCGGGATGTGGGGATGGACTCGTTTTATCTCCTCTGCCAGGGCGAGACATCCCTGGATATGGGCCATCCAGTGGAGATCAAGCCCGAAGGCAATAGGTCGTAGCCTTTTAATCATTTTGGCCACATCGAATCCTTTGCTCTTGAGCATCTTCAAGGCAACGTTGATTATCCTCACACGGAGGCCATTTCTCTCTAAGTATTCGGAGATGCTGGCAAATCCAATGGGATACATCTCGAATATGGGCGTCGAGGGGACCACATCGCTGATAGGCCCGTACATGACCGGTTCCTTCCTGAAGTCGTACAAACTGGGGGGATGCAGGAGAATGAGATCAATTTTGCCCATAGATGAGTCCTCTCAATCCATCGGATATGATTTAACTATATGAAATAACTATCATATTCCAGTAATATCATCAAGGACAAATGATGAGATAATAGAAGGTTTGTAGAAACTGATCCATGAAGGAATGAGGAGCGATGGATGCCAATTTCGGGTGGTCCAGGCTAACCCATACCATCGCCTGTCAGAAGATTCCTAAGAAATCGAAGGCCTCCCTCTTGAAACCCTTCTCGGCGGCCAAGATGTCCAGGTGTAATGTCCCTATGTCCTCAACGGCAAGGAAGATTTCATCGTCGAGCTGCCGGGAATCGACCGTCTTGATATACCTCTTGCACTTGTCGCAGATGTCTATGCGATAAGCCTTCTCCTTTTCGGTATAGAAATACCGGAGGGTTCGATGATCGGTGTTTTCACAGAAAGGGCACATTAACCGCTTTCCCTTCCATCTGTTTCCGCAAAAGGAACACGTCCAGATTCGCTTTCCCTCCTCACCCCTCAGTTCCCCCATGAGGGGTTGGGAGCCGCAGGTGGGGCAAAACCCCTTATCCCATATGTCTTCGTCTACCTTATCCTTCAAATGGGAGGCTATCACTTCCACGAAGGGTTTAATCGTGGTATGGAGAAGGAAATTCATCACTCCTTGGTCGATTCCCGCATCAGCGGCTATCCGGGAGAGATAATTTTGATCACCCTCCACCGCTTTCATGAGGCACGCTTCCAGGTCGATCTTCTTCCGGCGCAACGCGGTTGTAATCTTCTCCACTTCGACCCTCAACTTTTCATTTTCCCTTTTCGCTATTCGGCAAAGGGACCGGAAGAGGCGGGTTGCGAGGTGAGGATTGATGGAAAAATCGCCCCTTGAAAGCATGGGAAACCCCTCCTTCGCTCTGATTTTCGCACGGTCCTCATTAATTTCAACGGGGCGAAAGTCTACCTCAGCTTTTATCTTCAGTTGCTCAAGGAAGAGCTTTTCGAAAAGGTCCAAAATTCCTTGGTAGTTAGGGTGGGCCTTTTTGATAGCGGCAATCCTCTCCTTCAGCTTTTTCGCATCGGAATCTATTTCCATTTCCCGAG
>CBDUXJ010000224.1:0-4319 GCA_965371165.1 uncultured Syntrophobacterales bacterium
ATGAGCCTGTCGAATGGTAGATGGACTTTTTACGAAGCCGTCAATTTTGGAAATCAAGGAATGGACAACAGACGGTCAAACAGGGTAGGGGAAGCCATCAAGGAAGAAATTTCCCGTTTGCTCTTAAGAGAAATCAAGGACCCCAGGATCGGGTTTGTGACCATTACCAGGGTTGAGGTTTCAAAGGATCTCCGCTTTGTAAAGGTCTATTTCAGTGTATTGGGCGATCAATCAGTAAAAGCGGATTCGCTGACGGGGTTGAATAGTGCCAAGGGTTTTGTGCGGAGAGAACTGGGCAGGAGGCTCAGGTTTCGGTATGTTCCCGATATCGTGTTCAGCTTTGATCCTTCCTTGGAACATATGAGCCGATTTGCAGAGCTGATTTATCAAATCCACGAGGACGAGAAATTATAGGACGAAAAGGGCAGATAGGCACATAATGGACGGGATTTTAGTGGTCGATAAGCCCTCCGGAATTTCCTCTTTCGGTGTGGTTCGGCAGGTAAAGAGATGGCTGAGGATCAAGAAAGTGGGACATACAGGCACCTTGGATCCCTTTGCCAGTGGCGTTCTCCCTTTGGCCATAAATGAGGGGACAAAGGCAATTCCATTTCTGGCTGAGAACCAGAAAGAATACGAGGCTGTCCTAAAGCTTGGAGTAGAGACGGATACGTATGACAGGACAGGAAAGATTACCATGGCGACGGATTTGGATGGGTTCCGGATGGATGAGGAGACCATCAAGGGCGTTATCAGGGGATTCATCGGCCGAATAGAACAAGTTCCACCCATGTTCTCCGCTGTAAAACACCGGGGGAGGCCACTCTATAAATTGGCGAGGAGGGGAATTATCGTGAAAAGGGAACCACGTGTGGTGGAGATAATGGACATCGGGGTTACCCGCATTGGTTTTCCCTTTGTTTCCATTAAGGTCGCCTGCTCAAAGGGGACCTATATTCGAACCCTTGCCTATGATGTCGGTAGGGAGTTGAAATGCGGAGCACACCTCTCCCAGTTACATCGGACCAGAAGCGGTCCATTTACCCTTGAAGACACCGTCCCCTTTCGGGAGGTAAAGTACCTGGCGGAAGAGGGGAAGATCGAGGGGAGAATTATTCCCTTAAACCAAGTGCTGGGGGGATTGCCGAAGCTTTGTGTTGAGACAGAATTGCAGCGGAAGATCCAGCGGGGAGGGCAGATCCTGGTAAGGGATATCACGGAATCTCCATTTCCTCAAATTGACCGAGGGGTACCGGTTAGGGTTATCTCATCCAATGGAGATTTGATCGCCATCGCCCGAGCGGAGATGGGATATGAGGGATCTGTGGAAAATGAAGCCGTGGCATTTAGATTGCTCAGGGTCTTTCATGAGAACGTGGGAGGGATAAGATGAGATTTGAAGCGGAAAAGAAAAGGGAAGTTATCGAGGAGTATCGAGTCCATGATGAGGATACGGGCTCACCTGAAGTTCAGATTGCCCTTCTTACGGAGCGCATTAGGTACCTGACGGAACACTTTAAGCTTCATAAGAAGGATCACCATTCGAGACGAGGGCTCTTGAAATTGGTTGGGCAGAGGAGAAGTTTGCTCAACTACCTGAAGAAGGAGAGGATTGAGAGATACCGATCGGTTGTCGAAAGATTGGGTATTCGGGGATAGAGCCAGGGGGACCATAAAACGTAAAATAGGGAGATGAGAAGAGATGATGGAACGGAAAATGTCTATTGAATTGGGCGGCAGAACTCTTGCCATTGAGACGGGGAAAGTAGCAAAGCAGGCCAATGCTGCTGTAGCCGTCCAGTACGGAGAGACGATAGTCTTAGTAACCGCTGTATGTAGCGAGGAGGAGAGAAAGAACATCGATTTTCTCCCTCTTACCGTGAATTACCTTGAGATGACCTACGCCGCCGGTCGTATACCCGGCGGTTTTTTCAAGAGGGAGGGGAGACCTAGCAACCGAGAAACCCTCATTGCAAGGCTTATCGATCGGCCCATCCGGCCCCTTTTCCCCAAAGGTTTTAGGAGGGAAACTCAAATTATCGCCACGGTCCTGTCCGCGGATAAAGAGAATGATCCCGCCATTTTAGGGATGATAGGGGCTTCGGCGGCCCTGACGGCCTCGGATATTCCCATCAAAGGACCCATCGGGGGCGTAAGGGTGGGGAGGATAAACGGCGAATACAAATGTAATCCCACCAACAGCGAGTTAGAGATGAGCGACATAGACCTCCTGGTGGCGGGAAATCGGGATGGCGTAATCATGGTTGAGGGAAGTGCGAAGGTGGGGAAAGAAGACGATATCCTGGAGGCCATCTTCTTCGGTTATGATCATCTCCATGGTGTGATCGAAATACAAGAGAAGCTGAGTGACGAGCTGAATATCGGGAAGATTGAGTATACGCCCAGGAGCAATGAGGAGTTAAGGGAACAGATTCAATCCTTTGCCCTTCCACAAATAAGGGAGGCCCATGCCATTTCGGGGAAATTGGAAAGGAGGCGAAGGCTGGCGGAGATCTTCGAGGCCGTAATGGAAAGATTTGCTGGGGAAGATGAAGAGTCCGGGGTGGAAGCGAGGGGGATCCTCGCGGAGACGGAAAGGCGGTTAATCAGGGAAATGATCCTGAACGAGGGAAGAAGAATCGATGGAAGGGGGCTTTCTGATATCAGGTCCATCTCCTGCGAGGTGGGGATTCTTCCCCGAACTCACGGATCGGCCCTTTTCACCCGAGGTGAAACGCAAGTATTGGCCGTTACCACCTTTGGGACCTCATCCGATGAACAGAAGATCGATACGTTGAGCGGGGAAAGCTATAAATCGTTCATGTTTCATTACAATTTTCCTCCCTTTTGTGTCGGTGAGGTTTCACCCCTAAGGTCACCGAACCGAAGGGAGATAGGCCATGGGGCACTGGCCGAAAGGGCGATACTACCCGTTTTACCTCCCAGTGACACATTTCCCTATACCATTCGGGTGGTCTCCGAGGTATTGGAATCCAATGGATCCTCTTCCATGGCGGCGGTGTGTGGGGGGATGCTTTCTCTTATGGATGCAGGGGTTCCGACCATCGATACCGTCGCTGGGATTGCCATAGGACTGGTCAAGGAAGGGGAGAGGGTGGCCATCCTGTCCGATATTTTAGGCGACGAGGATTACATCGGTGATATGGATTTTAAGGTGGCCGGAACGCAGGAGGGAATCACCGCAGTGCAAATGGACATCAAGGGGCCTGGCGTGACCAGGGGTTTACTGAGGGAGGTTTTATACAAGGCCAAGGAGGGAAGGCTCCATATCCTGAAGAAAATGAGGGAGACGATACCAGAACCCAGGAAGGACCTTTCCCGTCACGCACCGAGGATCATCACCCTTCAGGTAAAACCGGAAAAGATTCGGGATATTATTGGCCCCGGGGGTAAGAACATCCGGAGTATCGTCGAACAGACTGGGGTCAAGATCGAAATCGAGGACCCGAATCTGGTGAAAATCGCATCGGCGAATCATGAAGCTATCGAAGAGGCCATAGCGATCATCAAGAGGCTCACCCAAGAGGTAGAAGTGGGCGGGCTCTATTTGGGCAATGTGAAGCGAGTGTTGGACTTCGGTGCCATTGTAGAGCTCTTTCCGGGGACCGACGGGTTGGTTCACATCTCGCAGCTGGCAGAGGAGCGGGTGGAGAGCGTCTCGGATATCCTGAAAGAAGGCGATGAGGTGTTGGTGAAGGTGCTTGGACTCGAAGCCAATGGCCGAATTCGGCTGAGTCGCAAGGCGGCACTGAAACAGGGAGATGATAAGGGCTGATGAAGAATAAGAATTTGCGATAGGAGATGTATCAAAAGACCGTCCTGAAAAATGGAACCCGCGTCGTCTCGGAGAACATTCCCCATATCAGGTCGATTTCCATCGGGATTTGGATCACTACGGGATCGCGCCAAGAGGATTCCGAGGAAAAGGGGATTTCCCATTTTATCGAGCACCTGGTCTTCAAGGGAACGAAGAGTCGAAGCGCCTATGATATAGCCAAAGAGATCGACTCGGTGGGGGGCATCCTCAATGGGTTTACGGAAAAGGAGTATACCTGTTTTCACGCAAAGGTATTGGATCAACATTGGACCCTTGCCATCGAGCTCCTCTCGGATATCTTTCTGAACTCAATCTTTGATCCCAATGAGATCGAAAGGGAAAGGAATGTAGTCCTCCAGGAGATTAAAATGGTGGAGGACACGCCCGATGACCATATCCATGACCTGTTTGATAAGGTTTTTTGGGGGGGGCATTCCATGGGGTTCCCCATCGTGGGAAAGAAGGAGCAGGTCAACTCCTT
>CBDUXJ010000225.1:0-4311 GCA_965371165.1 uncultured Syntrophobacterales bacterium
CAGGGGAAAGTAGCACGGGCAAGGAGCTTGTGGCAAGATATATCCATCATTTAATACATGGCACCCCCGACTCAGGGTATGCACCCTTTATCGGGATAAATTGTGCTGCTTTGCCCGAGTCCCTTCTTGAGAGCGAGCTCTTCGGTCATGAGAAGGGCTCATTCACAGATGCAAAGTCTGAAAAGAAAGGCCTGTTTGAGCTGGCAGCAGGAGGTTCAATACTCCTCGATGAGATAGGCGACATGAAAGAGAACCTCCAGAGCAAGTTGCTGAGAGTGCTGGAGGAAAGAACAATAAGACGTATTGGGGGAAAGGAAGAGATACCTATAGACGTAACTGTGATAGTCACTACTCATAGAAACCTCTCAGATGCGGTTGAAAAGGGCGAATTTCGGATGGATCTATTCTACAGGTTGCATGCCTTCTCCGTGCATATCTTACCACTCAGAGAGAGAAGGGAAGACATACCAATACTCGCCGGATATTTCCTTTCATCCTTTGCCGCGAAATACAACACAAGGAGACTTAGGGGCTTTTCCCCTGAAGCCGAAAAGCTCCTGCTTTCCTATAGCTGGCCAGGTAATGTGAGGGAGTTGAAGAATGTCATAGAGAGGATTGTGGTGCTTGAAAGCGCTGAAATGATACTGCCTGAACATCTGCCGAAAGAGATCATGAATCAATCAATCACTGCGAGCCATACGTCAAAGGATAGATTCGTCCTTCCCCCCACAGGGCTATCCCTCGATGAATTGGAAAAAGACCTCATCCTGCAGGCCCTCGAAAGGGCAAAGCATAATAAGACCCTGGCAGCGAAGCTCCTGAATATAAGCTACGACTCCCTTAGATACCAGATTAAAAAATTCGGCTTAGAATAGGCCATCGGTAACTCATCCCTCCAAGGCCCGCTTTGCAATTACCTTGACTTGGGGAAGTTTGAACGGTTTGGCAATAAAGTAATCCGCCCTTGCTTCAATTGCCCGCTTCATATCATCATTTACATGGCTTGCTGTCATAATAGCAACCTTGGTCTCAGGGGATATCTCCTTCACCTTTTCCATCACGTCCAGGCCATTTATATCAGGAAGATAGATGTCGAGGAAACAAAGATCATAGAAACAAGACCTGAATTCGAGAATGGCCTCTTCGCCCGTTGTAACGGTTTTAACGTCTGCCAAACCGTGCAGCGTTTTTGAAAGCCCATAGAGGATCAATGGCTCATCATCGACGATCAGAATCCTCTTCATCATTATGGATAGAAAGCAATTAATATACCAGGCACATATAACTTTTGCTCCGGTCTATAGAACCATTGGTTTTAACGATTGATAGAACGTAAATGCTTCGAGGTTTGAACGCTATGGAATCCAACCATCTGGTGAAATCACCAAGTCTATATGGTGATTTCACCAGATTTCCGTCAGGGAGGACATTTCAGGAGTGCCCTAACCCATTGTTTTTTCATGTTTATCCCATTAAGGATGTACTGGCACATTCATTGCACAACAAATGAGCCGGATGTCTATGATTTCATGAGGGCTTAATACCAATAGAACTGAAGCCAAGGGGGAAGGTGAGGGAGAAAGGCTTAATCGTGAACATTTTCCCTTGATTTTTTGCTAAACTATGGCGACGGTGTATCTTGATCTTTAAAAACGAAAAAAATTTATAGAGAAGGGAGGGGATCCAATGCAGAAAAGACATTATCTATTCATCCTTTCGGTGGCGGTGTTGGGTATTTTGGCCATTACCCTGTTCTCCATGAGGGGCGGTCACGCCGAGACCAAGGCCGACGGCAACTACGTGGGGGCCACAAAATGCTTCGAATGTCATGAGGCAATCTACAATCAGTTCGTCACCTCGGGACATCCGTACAAGCTGAGGAAGGCCGAAGATGCCAAGGCCGCCAGCATGCCGCTCCCGTCCGGTTACACGTGGGATGATATCTCCTATGTGATCGGGGGGCGAAACTGGAAGATCCGCTATATGGACAAGAAAGGGTACGTCATCACCATGACAGGACCCAATCGGGATGTTCCGGGAAAGAACCAGTACAACATGGAGACGGGAAAATGGTCCAATTACCATCCCGGTGAGAAAAATAAGAAGTATAACTGCGGAAGGTGCCATACCACGGGATATTCCAAGGCAGGACACCAGGATGGTCTGGAGGGGATCGTTGGAACCTGGGCTTTTCCCGGAATTACGTGCGAGGGATGCCACGGGGCCGGGAAGAAGCATGTGGATGCCGGAGGGGACCCCAAATTGATCACGATCACGAAGGAGACCAAACTCTGCGGATCGTGCCACATCCGGGGGGCCAAGGACAAGATTCCTGCGAGCAAGGGCTTTATTCGGCACCATGAGCAGTACAATGAACTCATGGCAAGCCCCCATAAGAACATCAAGTGCATAACATGCCATAACCCTCACCTGAGCGCTCAAAGGGGCATCGGGATCAAAATCTCCTGCAATAAGTGCCATGGCAAGGCAGCGAAGGCCTTCGAAGGCAGCCGACATTCACTTCGCAGGGTGAAATGTAAGAGCTGCCATATGCCTCCGGCCGCTAAAAGCGCCGTGGCCTTAGGAAAGTATGAAGGGGATATCAAAAGCCACCTGTATAAGATCAATCTCGATCCCAATGCCAAGATGTTCACCGGAGATGGTAAGTTTGCCAAGGGATACCTCACTGCGGAATACGCATGCCTTTACTGCCATCCTGCCCAGACGAAGCAGTGGGCGTTACAGTACGCCAAAGGTGTCCACTCATTAGGGAAGTAGTAGCGGAAAACCAGCGACATTCAAAGAAAAAAAGGCGAGATGACAACATCTCGCCTTTTTTTTCCAAAGGGCTGGGTAAACTCGGCTACTCCCTTGACTTGACGCAATCACACCTCATGGGGCCGAATCCGCCAGGTGCGATAACATGGGGATAAAAGGGAGGCCCTCCCCGAACAAAATTTTGAATCAGGGAATAGTTTCAGGTATAATCAGTGCCAACCGTTTCTCCGTTAGTTCAAAAAATATGAGGGATGGGAGGGCTGTATGGGAAGGAGAAGTCGCGGTAGCTGGATCCCTATAATGGGGCTTATCATAATCCTTCTCCCTTTGAACCTCCAAGGTATATCCGCCAAGGAGGACAATAAAATATGTGTCAGTTGCCATGAAAAGATTAACCCGGGCCTCTTCGTATCCTGGAGGGAAAGCCCAATGGCTCAGCACGGGGTGACATGTATCGACTGCCACGGGAGCCACCATAAATCCGCCGAGGATGCGGTCAGAGCGAGCCTGATGGTTGGTCGACTCTGTGAGAGATGCCATCCCGATGAAATGGCCCAGTTCAAATCGGGAAAGCATGCCCAGGCATGGGCCTCAGTTTATAAATTCAAGAAGGTCCTGGAACTCCCCCCGGAGATGATCGACGCGGAGGAAGGATGTGGAGGCTGTCATTCCATCGGTCGGGAGGACGGTCAGTGCGATTCATGCCATACCCGCCACAGTTTTTCAAAAGAAGAGGCCAGAAAGCCCGAGGCTTGTCTCCCTTGTCATGGGGGAATCAATCATCCCCAATGGGAGATTTGGAAATCCTCAAAGCACGGCGTTGTCTACAGCGTGGATCCGAAAAAAGAGAGGGGCCCCACCTGCCAGACCTGCCATTTTCCTCGGGGGGACCATGGCGTCAAAACCGCCTGGAGCCTATTGGCCCTCCGCCTCCCCGAAGAAGACAGGGAGTGGCTCGGATACCGAAAGACGATTTTAGAATGGCTGGGCCTTATCGACCGAGAGGGCCATCCCACCGATCTATTGAACGAACTCCAGGTGAAAGGGATCATTCAAGTCAAACCCGAGGAATGGACTCAGTTCAGGGATGAAATGGTTGGAATCTGTGGAAACTGCCATGGGAGGCTCTTCGCCAGGGAAAAACTCGGACAAAGGGATGCTATCGTCAAAAAAACAGATCAGTTGATGGCTGAAGCCATTCAGACCGTGGAAAATCTGTACCGAGAGTCCATTCTGACCAGGCCAGACGTGAGGCCTACCTCTCCAGACCTTTTGGGCCTCTATACCCCTCCTAACCCACTGGAGGAGAAGCTCTGGGAGATGTTCTTCCGCCACCGCATCATCCTTCTCCACGGGGCTTTCCATAATAATCCTGACTATACCACTAACCACGGATGGGTCAAACTGAAAGCGGCATATGAAGATGTGAAGAGAATGGCCCATGAGTTGCTGCCGGAGGGGCAAAAATAGAAAAGTTGACAGGGAATCGTATTACATCGGCTGGACCTCTATGCTGTCGTTGTTAGGATTGTA
>CBDUXJ010000226.1:0-4280 GCA_965371165.1 uncultured Syntrophobacterales bacterium
ATCTGGATCTTTTTTCTTTGCCGTCTGATTCCGACTTTTTACGAAATCATCAGTCTTGACAAAGGAGATGAAAATAATAAAGATAAAACGAAACGATTTCTTCTGAGAATACTCACTTTTCTATGCAACTGGGGGAGATGGGATGAAAATCGAAGAACTTGAGGAAATCATTAAGGGCAGACGTTCCGTTCGTCGATGGAAGAACCAAGAAGTTTCAGAAGATGTGCTTGTCCGCGCTGTGGAAATGGCGACCTGGGCTCCAAACGGCGGCAATTTCCAGGAATGGAGGTTTAAGGTAGTCACAAATCGGGAGCTTATTTTGCGGATGGCCGATGCTGTTCAGTCCGTGGCGGATAAGATTGCCTCATGGCCGGAAGCGAGCCGTTGGAAAGAGGACGTGGAGAGATATAGGAAGAATACCTCTTATTTCAGAAACGCCCCGGCTTGTGTCGCAGTTTTTATCCGTCAATATGAGAGCGTGGCGGATAAAATTTTAGCAGCTCGGGAGCCATCTAACCCCGAGGCGAAGCAAATTCGGGGATTTCGAAGATTTGCCCCAACAGGAATACAGAGCGCTGCAGCAGCCATTACCACCTTATTGCTGGTGTTTCATGCCATGGGTCTCGGTGCGGTCTGGCTTGCTGCCCCGCTTATTGCGAAGAGAGAGATCGAAGAATTGTTGTCCGTACCGGAAGGGGTGGGTTTGGTCTCTGTTGTAGCAGTAGGGTATCCCGACGAAAGTCCACAGAAAGACCGAAAACCGGTTTCGGAAGTTGTTGAATTCATCCGGTAAGAAGGCGCGATTCGGTGGAATGGCCGGGATGCTCGATAGGAAATTAGCCAACACGCTGAGGCCGGGAAGATTTTGGGTAAAAGGTGATCAGATGTCCCGAAAAACGCGCTCTATGGTTTTGGAAACCCCCGGGAAAATGTCCCTGGGGGAGTTCGACCTTCCCCGTATTGGACCCGGGGATGGACTCTTAAAGGTCGAGATGGCCGGTGTTTGTGGATCGGACCCCGGCATGTATCGGGGAAAGGCGACCAGGGGCCTTCGCCCATACCCCATCATCATGGGTCACGAGATTGTCGGGCATATCGAAGAGATCGGAGATGTCGCTGCGAAGAGGCACGGGGTGAAGGTGGGGGATCGGGTGATCATCGAATACGCTTTCGGCTGCGGCCGGTGTTACCCTTGCATTACGGGCAACTACGGCCAATGCGAATCTTTTCTCACTTACGGATCCATGATCTCCTGCAAGGAGCCTCCCCATCTGTGGGGGGCTTATGGAGAGTATCTGTATATCGCTCCCCGAGCCATGGTGCATAAAGTGAGTGAGAAGCTGCCGCCGGAGGCGGCAGTACTGATCTGCGCCGTCCTGGGGAATGCCATCCGATGGTTGCGAACGATGGGTGGGGTTTCCATCGGAAATACCGTGGTCATTGAGGGGCCGGGGCAGCAGGGATTGGCCGGAGTGATTGTGGCCAGGGAATCGGGAGCCCAGAATATCATCGTGACCGGGTTGACCAAGGACCGGAAGAGATTTGAGTTGGCCAAGGAATTTGGGGCAACCCACTGTATCAATGGGGAGAAGGAAGATCCAGTGGAGGCCGTCAAGGAGGTGACGGCAGGGAAAATGGCCGATGTGGTGATGGATGTAACCGGTCACCCGGAAGGCGCCATCAAAGCCCTGGACCTAGTCGGGAAGGGGGGAACGGTGATTCTTCCGGGGCTGTATGGCGGAGATGTGGAAATTCCCCTTGTCATGGATAAGGTTGTCTTCAAGGAGGTGAGAATTCAGGGGGTATACAGCCACAACATCCGGTCGGTGATTCCGGCTATCACCCTGGCGGAATCGAGGAAATACCCCATCGAAAAGATGGTGACCCACCGTTTCCCCCTTGAAGAAGCCGAGAGGGCAGTCCGCCTTGTGGGAGGCGAGACCGAGGGGGAGGAAGCCATAAAGGTGGTGATCATCCCTTAGGGCACCGCATCTCGTCTCAGAGGCCCAACGGTTCTCCAACGAGAAGAACGAGGATATCGGACCGGCTTGGTTTTTTGACTATCTCCACGGCAATATTACAGATCCTTTCCGGTGAACTGCAGTCCGAACAAATCCCCGTCTGAGCACAGGGTGTCTTCCGACCAAGCCGCTTCGCGTTCATGGGCGCAGCCAGGTTCCAAACCCTCTTTCGGGCCTCATTCATGTCCTTCACAATCTTGTTGATCCCGCAGACCACCACCGTCTTTTTGGGACCGAAGAACATGGCCGCAACCCTGTTGCCGGTGGCATCGACATTATATAACTGGCCTTCCTCAGTGATGGCATTGGTGCTGCACAAGAAGTAATCGCATGAGAAGATCTTTCTGGTCACTGCATTTCGTTCTTCCGGAGCAATACCTTGGACAAAAGGGTTTAGCAGCTTCATTCCACGTGCTTTCGCTGCCTCGAAGAAGCCGATTTGATTCAAGGTAGTCGAACCACCAATGCCCACCGTGGCGCCATCTGGGATCATATCCGTGATGGCAGTTACCGCCGATTGACCGTCGGGCACGAATTGGGATTCGAAACCATTGCCCTCCAGCGCCTTCCTGGTTCGGTCCACCTGTTTGCCTTGGAACCAATGATGAGCTGATTTCATAGGATCGTCCTTTTTACCTCCCATTCTCTGTCTCCTCCCCTTCTGTCGACCAACATTCCGTTATGCGTGACTTTGAACGTCATCAACACTTCTGCCCGAATCCCTTTCCCCGGAGTTCTCATGAAAGCCTCCAAAGAACTGTTTGTAGCCAGAAACTGATTAACCAGGAATCCCAAATTCACACGGAACCCCTGTCTGGCAGAGCCCGCAGGCATGGATTTCGATGTCATAGTTTTGCCTTATATAACGCCCCATCCTCTCGTGAACAAAGCTCCTGCAGACATTTTTGTCATGTCCCTTCTCCGTGATTGCCCTTACGGGGCAGCGATCGGCACATTCCATGCACGTTCCCTGTCGATGAAAGAGGCAATAATCGCTTCTCCCCCGATAAGGCTGTGGGGTTGACTTCAGGGGTAGATTTGTGACGACGCTGCCACAACGCATTGCCTTCCCCTTGGGCGTAATCAATCCATCGGAGAGGCCGAAGGTCCCGAGCCCGGCGGCATAAAGGGCATGGCGTTCCGACCAGTTGGATGCATGGCCAACGCGGCTATCCTTCAGCGTGGCGAAGAAGGTACTCTGAAAAGGGGCCAAGGCCAGGTAACCCTTCTCCGTGAGTATAGAGACTACGTGGCTTCTGAGGGCTTGGTTACATTCCTCTCCGTATAGCCGGGTATGGGCCCACCTTCGAGAGGTGACCTTCCCTTGCATCCGGTTCTCCTTTCTGGTCTTTTCGGTAATGGGGAGGACCCATGCAATCACCCTCAGATCCCTTGCCCGAAGGCCCCGAGGAGATTTTTCACCCAGACCTAGCTTCATCCATTCCAGGGGAGTGTAGTGGAATTTCCCGATGACTCTCTTATACCTCCTGAAGAGGGGATCATCACCCCGGGCAAAACCCACCAGGGGTTCGTCATAGATCACTTCCCCGTCCAGGTCCAATCGGTTGACCTCGCTCCCGGCGATAAAGGCCTTTATCCTCTCCTCTACCCACTGTTCGGGATGACCATCGATGCCGGATGCCTTTTTCCCGTGCATACTCCCTCCGTTTCATGCTTCCATTGGTCAAAGATAGGAAATCTCTCAAGGCCTTTCTTTTTTATCGAAAGGGATTCGACAAATCTACCCTATATTTAACCATTTCTCTACTAAGATACGAGGAAATGAATTTTTTGCCTTTAAATTCCCTTTCCTTCAGGATAAAATGATAGTACGAATGAATAACCAGGATGGGCGGCTCATGCCTGTTATAGCGAATCCATCCAATCATTAAACTCACAAGCTAAGGGGGGAATATTCATGATTTGGGTTTTATACGGTTTAGCCTTCTTCTGGATTGCAGCGGGCACCTTATTCATCCTCTACACGGAGGAGAGCCGCCGTTTTCTGGGGAATTCCATGGCCAAAATAAACCCGAAATTCCTGGCCTTCATTCCCATGGTCGTCGGCATTCTTCTGATCCTCGCCGCAGGGGCAAGCGGTGCCTCTTGGTTTATCCGCATCCTGGGCCTTCTGGCCATTGGAAAAGGAATTTACTTCTTATTGGGCCCACGGGGTCAAATAAAGGCCTTATTCGACTGGTGTTTCAAATCGGCTCAGGATAGGACGTATCGATTATGGGGGCTCATCATGGTTCTTCT
>CBDUXJ010000227.1:0-4260 GCA_965371165.1 uncultured Syntrophobacterales bacterium
CGTCAACTCGTGGCGAGCATAGCCTCCATCCCAGTAGAGATTGAAATAGCCATAGCTCCCCTCGAAGACGTCTTTACACCCCGTAACGCCTCTTTTGGCCAAAAGAGCGGAGATGGTGGCTGCCCTCGTCATAAAGGCCGGTTGCATTCTCTTGGTGAGGGCAAAATCGGTGATTACTTGCCTCGTTCCCCCTATTTGGCTCAGGGCTATCCCTAAGGCATCGATCACTTGCTCCTTCCCCATCTTTAGGACTTTGCACGCTGCTGCCGTGGCCCCAAAGATTCCACAAACGGCGGTTCTTATCCATTTTATGTCTCGCTGGCTAAACTCCGGCGCACTGCCGATCGCCAATCCCAACCGACAATTGAGGTCTATTCCCAGAACAAGGGCGCAAAGAAATTCCTTCCCCGTTACCCCATCCACCTTCTCCGAAATGGCCATCACCGTGGGCGATACGGTCACGTTGGCATGGACCACAGCCCCATCATGGGTATCATCGAAGTCCCTTGCATGGATCATTACACTATTGGCAAAAGCCGCGTTTACGTCGGGAACCCTTTTCCCGTAGCGCATTATCGTACTCTCCGGTCTTCCTCCCCACTCCTCCATTTGCTCTACCACTTCCTTTACCCCCGCAGCAGAAGAACCGGCTATCGCTACTCCAAGGGTATCGAGGAAAAACCGCTTTGCCAAGTTGACGGTATGCCCACTGAGATCTTCAAATCTCGTCCCCACAATGTACTCCGCCAGATCCCATACAATGACCATTCATTTCCTCGAAATAGGTCTTATAACAAGAGATAAACCACGCCAACTTATATCAGCTTTGCGCTTATTTTACAACACTGTTCTTACCCCAATTTCTAACCGCAGCACTGCAACACCGCATAATGGCAGCACCCAAACTCGGCTGGAAGGGGTAGGGATTCCCTGCCTGCGAACTACGACAGGGTCACTTCGAAAACACCGGAGGGGAGGGACAAAGGTTTTTTCTCATGGAAAAGAAATTCAAAATAAAATCAAATGGTTACAAAAATATTTCCTATAAAAGCCAGGAAGCTTCAGAAATCTTGTCAGCTGGAACAGAAAGTATTCAATTGACAAGGAAACAGTCTCTGTTTTCGGGGTAGGATATAATTCTCGTTTATGCGCGGAGGGAATTAGTCATTGTCTCCCAATAAAGATTGAGATCTAATATTTTCCGGGTATGATTTCTACCGTCGCCGCCCGGCAGGGGAAGGGACTGGAAAACGAATTACTTCAGTTCGGTTGGATAGTTGGCCGTGACCCACCCGTGCCAGCCTCCATCGAGGGCGTAGACCTTGGTAAATCCTTTAATCATGAGTTGCTGTGCCACACGGGCACTGGCTGCTTCGTTAGGTCAGGCTCAGTAGAGCACCAGTGTTTTATCTTTGGGGTATTTGTCGGCCCAGGATTCCACATCTTTTGAATCCTCCCACACAGCGCCCTTGATTTTTCTCCCACTGGCCTGCCGTCCGCGAACATCCAGGATAACCACATCGGGGTTGCCGAGCATCGATTTCAGTTCTTCCTTTGTAATCCTGGGAACGTCAGCAGCTATTGCCGGTATGGTAAACACGCCCACCATGGCCATGCTCAGCGCCAGAGTAAGAAACTGCAAACATCGACCCTTGAACATATAATTTTCCTCTCGTTAATCGTTAGCATGTATTTAAATACCATATACTAGGTAAAACATCAATGAGGGAATGAGGCAGAATACCGAGCTTCCTTTTATACTTGAGGGGCCATGAATTCCGATTAGTTTAAACTGCGAATTGGATGTAAAGGCTTTTATCCCCCATTGACAGGATCTGCTTTTTTTGTAATATATTTTGGATGGCAAAGACCGTGGCCGGACGACAAATGAGATCGGACGGAAGGCCCCCGGATAGATTGAGGAAGGTGAGGGTAACCCGTAATTACCTGAAGCATGCCGAGGGTTCGGTCTTGATCGAAATGGGGGATACACGGGTGGTCTGCGCCGTTAGCCTGGAAGAGAAGGTTCCTCCCTTTTTAAGGGATACGGGCAGGGGCTGGATCACCGCCGAATACGCCATGCTTCCCCGCGCCACCGAAACCCGGAACGTGCGAGATCTCTACGCGAGGACGAACGGAAGAAATTTCGAGATCCAACGGCTGATTGGACGATCGCTGAGGTCCGTTTCGGATTTGGGTGTTTTTGGGGAGAGGACGATGTGGGTCGATTGCGATGTGATTCAGGCCGATGGTGGAACCAGAACCGCCGCCATAACGGGGGCATATGTGGCCTTGGTGGATGCCTTCAATACCATGAGGCAGAGAGGGATGGGCCGGGAAATCCCGATAAAGGATTCGGTGGCGGCCGTAAGTGTTGGGAGAGTGAGGGACGATTTTCTCTTCGATATGAACTATGAGGAGGATGTTTTAGCAGAGGTTGACATGAATTTCGTGGTCACCGGGAGGGGGAATTTTGTCGAGATTCAGGGGACTGCGGAGGGATCCGACTTCACCAAGCAAGAGATGGATGAGATGACCGTACTGGCGTTGAAGGGGGTTCGGGAGTTGGCCCGGATACAGAGGAGGGCCTTGCACTGGAGCCCTTGAGAGGAGGTTCCTTGGAACTTTTTCTCGCAACGAGAAATGAGGGAAAGATAAGGGAAATAAGGGAGCTCCTGAAGGGGTGCGAAATTTCCTTCACCTCCCTGAGGGATTATTCCGATGCGCCCGAGGTGGCTGAAAACGGAGAGGCCTACCGGGATAATGCCCTAAAAAAAGCCCGGTTTTTTACCGGATGGACGGGAAAACTCACCTTGGCCGATGACTCCGGTTTGGAGGTTGATTACCTTCAGGGGAGACCCGGTGTTTTTTCGGCCCGATACGCGGGGGATGGCGCGGATGACCGGGAAAATAATCGCAGGTTATTGGGGGAGTTGGAGGGTATCCCCCCGGGAAAAAGGGGGGCGGTGTTCAGGTGCGTTATGGCCCTGGTAGCCCCGTGGGGAGATGAAGAGGTCGTAGAAGGGGAATGTCACGGTCACATAGGCCTCGAGGAGAGGGGAGGAAGGGGATTCGGGTACGATCCGATTTTTGTCATCCCGCGATATGGTAAGACGGTAGCCGAGCTTTCCATCGCGGAAAAGAATCGGCTGAGCCATAGAGGTAAGGCGCTCAGGAAACTGAAGAAGATATTGAAACGGTACGTCGGGGCGTAGCGCAGCCTGGTTAGCGCGCCTGCCTTGGGAGCAGGAGGTCGGCAGTTCAAATCTGCTCGCCCCGACCATTTTTTTGATACCAAAAGCGAAGAGAGATCCTATTTTGGCCACCCTTTAAGAGGGCCGTTCAGGTACTCTGGAGTATCTCCACTCGGGTAGCCTTCAGGAATCCCCTGTCATCGATGTAGGATACTTTGACGGTCTCTTCTATGCTGGGGTAGCGATGGGGAATGTAGATGGTTCTCCTGCCCAGGTAGAAGGTATAGGTCTTTCCCGTCTGATCGCTCTTGACCACGATGGTCCCCTTGCGGAAGACATTGGTGTAAATGGAGGTGACTTTCCCCTGCACCTGATTAGGGCCTATCTCATCGGCCTGGGCCGACTTGATGGTGGAGAAGATGCCCCCAATGCCCATCCCCACCAGAAAGAGGATCGTTATGATGCTCACTATGGCCTTTTTGGTCCTGATCCTGCCCATTGTCAAACCTCCATCCTTCGTTCAGTATGTAGTTTTCTTACCATAATCGATTACCCAATGTCAAAATGCGTGATCCCTTGATTTGGTGGATCGGCCCCTTTACAATGGCCTAATAACAATAACCTACCTTTGCAGTCTGGGAAGCAGAGATCTCTGAAAAATTGGGAAAACGAGCCTGAGCGGCGAAGAGCGAGGTTTTCAAAAACCTCAGGCAAGAAACCAAAATCCACCGCCTAATTTAGGTATCAAAACTGAAATCAGCAGGTTATGGAGTATTCCTGATCACCAGGAAGGTATTAGATGCAAGGCGCCGAGGAGCGACGACTGAGGCGTATGGAGCAATACGCCGCAAGGAGGAGCGATCGAAGGCAACGCCGCAGATGATGCCTTGATGGTGGATCAGGGCGAAAGCAAGATTATTGACAGGGGTTGAAAACCCGATTATAATTTTGGGAATCGAGGGCGCCTGTAGCTCAGTTGGATAGAGCAACGGACTTCTAATCCGTAGGTTGTAGGTTCGAATCCTACCAGGCGCGCCATTAAAATCAAGGGGTTACGTTAATCGCG
>CBDUXJ010000228.1:0-4213 GCA_965371165.1 uncultured Syntrophobacterales bacterium
CGGGCGGGTAATCTGTCCCGTAGCCTGACCCAAGTGGCGGCGACCATGTGGAACCACGGCAGGGCTATGATCCTCGGGATGAGGGAGATGGGGGTAGAGCCCCCAACCTTCTCCCAGAGGGAGATGGCAGATATCGTCGCCTACCTCTACTTCCTCAATTACTTCGATGAGCCCGGGGAGATCGACCGGGGCGAAAGGCTCTTTGTGGAAAAGGGATGTGCCCGTTGCCACTCCCCCAAGGCGGAGAGGGCGGATATGGGTCCCTATCTGGCAAGAGCGGGGAGACACGCCTCCCCCGTGGGTCTGGCCACGAGCATGTGGAATCATGCCTCAGAGATGGCTAAGAGGATGAGGATGAAGAAGATCCCCTGGCCGACCTTCAATCGGGGAGAGACGGCCGACCTTATCGAATACATCCGTTCCGAGAAGTATTCCATTCAGGCATACTTGCTCCCAGGAGACGCCAAGGAGGGATGGAGGATCTTTTTCACCAAGAATTGTACCAAATGCCATGGGGTATGGGGAGAGGGGGGTAAGGAGGCCCCCGATTTGAGTCGAATGCCCCCCCTATCCATCACAGGGGGCGAGTTGGTGGCGTCGATGTGGAATCACGCACCCCAGATGTTCGAAAGGATAAGCGCCAAGGGGATCTCCTTTGAGGAGATCGGCAGGACGGAAATGGCCGATCTCATCGCCTTCTTGTACTTCGTCCGGTATATGGACCAACCCGGAGACCCCGTAAAGGGTGAAAAGATCTTGGCTACCAAGGGATGCACACGATGCCATAGCCTGAAAAGAGAGGGAGGAACCGTAGGTGCCGACCTCAGCCGATGGGGAATGTACATTAACCCCATCCTATGGGCCCAGATGATGTGGAATCACAGCCGTCAGATGAAGGAGGAGATGGAGAAGAAGGGGTTCCCATGGACGGAGTTTAGGGAAAACGAAATGGTGGACCTCATCGCTTACATCCGGAGCGTCGCGCCGAAGGCGGCTAAGGTCTATCTCTCCCCGGGTGACCCTCAGGTGGGAAAGAGCCTCTTCTCCGAAAAAGGCTGTACGGGGTGTCATTCGGTCACTGGGGAGAAAGATAAACCCGGCCCGAGCTTGGGGAGGAAGCAGGCCTTTCCAAGGACGCTCATACAAGTGGCGGGCCTCATGTGGAACCATTCTCCCCAGATGTGGGAGAGCATAAAGGAGAAGGGGATTAAGTACTTTTCCGTGTCGGCCCAGGAGATGACCGACCTCATAGCCTACCTCTTCTCCGTCCGGTACTTCGATGAACCGGGGGATTATCAGAGTGGGAAAAAAGTCTTTGAGGAAAAACAGTGTTTTCTCTGCCATGAAATCAAGAGGGGATGGAGGTCCGAGAAATTGCCACTGGAAAAATACAAGGGCCACATCTCCCCCATTTTCATGGCCCAAGTCATGTGGAATCACGGGCCCGAAATGCTTAGCCAAATGAAGGCGAAAAAGCTCACTTGGAAAGGGGTCGATGGGAAGGAAATGGTCGACCTGATGGAATACCTCAACGCTGGAGAGGGGAGTTAAGTGATGATCGTTCGGATGGGTAGTGCTTTTTTAAGGGTTTTGCCTTTTCTATTACTTTTACTTCTGGTGGATAATGGGCCCGGGGTGACCCAAGCCCAGGTGGAATTCCCCTACGAGAGTAGCGAGACATGCGCCACGTGCCACAAGGATATTTATACGATGTGGAATAGGGCCATGCATGCCAACGCTTATACCGATCCTATCTTTATGGCTAGCTTCTTACAGACCTATTTCCAGACACAGGGGGCAGCGACGCAGTTCTGCCTGAGCTGCCACGATCCCACCAGCGCCATTGGCCGAGAATTCGATGTGGAAAGGGACATCAAGGGGGAAGGGGTGACCTGTGATTTCTGCCATACGATCCGCGAGGTAAAGCTGGACCGCCCGGAGGGTCCCTTCATCAAAGCCCCGGGCAAGGTGAAGACAGGCCCGTACACCAATGCTGAATCCCCGGCCCACACCACCGAGCGCAAGGAATTCTTCAAGAAATCGGAGTTGTGCGGCGGATGTCACCAGCTCAAGGCGAAGACCGGGGTGCTCATCATCGGAACCTATGAGGAGTGGAAGGAGAGTTCCTATGCCTCCTCAGGGGTTCAATGCCAGGATTGCCACATGCCCGTCCAAAAGGGGAAGAGGATAGTCTCCCCTGGGTTGGAGGCCCCAAAGCGGGATGTCAACCTTCACGACCTTGCAGGGGGCCATTCAATAGAACAGATAAAGACGGCCTTGAGGGTAAAGATCAAGGAGGTGAAGAGGGAGGGTAGTAGCCTCCGGATAGGGGTGGAGGTGGCCAATGTGGGGTCAGGCCATAAGATTCCAACGGGAACCCCTTCCAGGAGACTCTTATTGAAGGTGGTGGTAAGGGATAAATCGGGGAGGCTCTACCTGGAAGACGAGAAGGCGTTCGAGAAGGTCCTGATGGATGAGAATAAGGAGATTCTGAGGGAGGATCATGACATCTTCTTGAGGGCAGCCCGGATATACTACGACAACCGGCTCTCTCCAAAAGAGGTTCGGGAGGTATGGTACTCCTTCCATATCCCTCACAAGAATTTGCTTAGGAACTATCGGAAGAAGCTTTTCGTCGAAGTCCAGGCCATGTATCAATATTTACCCATGGTACTGGGGCCTCGTCGGATGGAGATCGAGGTGGCGAGCGATGTGTGGCGGCCCCGGTGAAACGGCGGGCGTATTCCTTCGGGGGAAAAAATGAAACAGACCCATATCTTGAAGGAAACAGGACTCTTTAGGGATCTAACGGAAAAACAGTTGGAGGACATTGCCCGGAATACGCAGGAGAGGGTTTACGAATCGGAGGAGAATATCTTTTTACACGGCGAGAAGGCCAAAGCCCTCTATGTCCTCGTGGACGGGGCAGTCGACCTGAAGATCAAGGCCTTCGAGGATATCGATTTGATGACCTCTAAACTGACGAGGAAAGGGGATGTATTCGGGACAGCCTCCCTCATGATGCCACAGCTCTATAATGTTACGGCGAAATGTATGGAAAATACAAGGGTCTTGGCCATCGATGCATTTGCCCTGAAAGGCCTGATCGATGGAGATCCGAAACTGGGCCTGGAGATAATGAAGCAATTGGCGCAACTCTTTTTCGGCCGGCTCAACGAGACGAGGCAGGGAATAACCAACCTGTTCAACGTCTTCAGACTTCAAAGGCCCTGAGGAGATGGATAAGGAAGATGCGACCTGAGAGGTTTCGGGTGAAAGTGCCCGACGAAGGGTGGTTTGAGGAGAACATCGGTTGCGAGAATGCCTGCCCTGTCAACACCGATGCCCCGACTTATATCGCTGCTATCATGGGAGGGGATTTCGACAAGGCCTTTGAGGTTAACAGGGAGGACAACCTCTTCCCCGCCATCCTGGGCCGAATCTGCGTTCACCCCTGTGAGGAAAAGTGCCGGAGGGGGATTCAGTTTGACCGCCCCATATCCATCTGTTCGTTGAAACGCGCCAGTGCCGACTTCAGGGTTGAGCCAACGAAAAGGCGGGAGTTGGATGAGATTAGGAGGAAAAAGAAGAAGGATAAAAAGGTTGCCATCATAGGGGCTGGACCTTCGGGGCTCGCGGCGGCCAACGATCTGGCCCGGATGGGATATCCCGTGACCGTCTATGAGTCCCTTCCCGTGAAGGGGGGAATGCTCAATGTGGGAATCCCTCCTTACCGACTCCCCCGCCAGGTGGTGGAAGAGGCATTTGAGGAGTTAAAGTATCTTGGGGTTGAAATTCATACCAATACGCCCATCGGCCGGGAAATAAAGCTGGAAGACCTGAGAAGGGATTACGATGCTGTCTACATCGCTGCCGGCGCGCACAAGGCGGAGAAACTGGGAATCCGGGGCGAGGGGCTTGACGGGGTTATACACGGCGTAACCTTCATGCGCAAGGTCAACTTAGAGGAGAAGGATCTCAAAGTAGCTGAACGAGTGGCCGTCATCGGCGGTGGTAATACGGCCATTGATACGGCTAGATCATCCCTTCGATTGGGTGCCGAGGAGGTTCATATCCTCTATAGGAGAACCAGAGCAGAGATGCCCGTTGATGAAAGAGAACTGGAGGAGGCCGAGATCGAGGGTATCAAGATCAACTACCTCACCTCTCCCGTTGAGGTTTTGCCCGGCGACGGCCAGAGGGTAAGCGGTAT
>CBDUXJ010000229.1:0-4211 GCA_965371165.1 uncultured Syntrophobacterales bacterium
CAAATTTGAAGCAATCACCTCAAATTCCGCCTCGGGTACCTCTTCGGCCACGTCGATATCGGCCGCGATGATAATTCTCTCGGAGGATTCAGCGATCACTCGAAAGTCATGGTAACCGGTTATGTGGGGGATCTGCTCCACAATCTTTTTGAATTGATCCTCAACGGCCTGCACCTCTGGGGTCTTTTCCAGGAGAGGATCTGTGTGGCAAACCGCTTCTCCTCCGAACGTTTTTCGAAGTCTGGCCTCGCATCGCTCCGTTATCTCGTGCATGTTGGCCGGTCCAAATTTTTCGGGGATCTCAACATGAGCGGAAATTAAATACATCGATCCATAGTCGTGGAGGATGATCTCGTGAACGTCTTCGATCCCTTCGACCGTTTTGGCGATCTCCCGGATCCTCCCCAACATATCCTTACCCGGTGCTTTCCCGAGGAGGGGAACTATGGCCTCCCGACCATGGTCAAAGCCCAGATACAGCAACCATGCCGATACGAGGATACCAATGTAACCGTCCAGCTCAGGACGATGATAATAATGACCCGCCACCAGACCCCCTACTACGGTAAGGGTGATCACCGCCTCAATTCGATGGTGGAAGGCATTGGTCAGAATAGCATGGGAGTCAACCCGTTTTCCGAGATAGCGAACGAACTGCCCAACCCACTCCTTTACGAGAATGGTGGCAAGGAGTATCCATGGCAGGGCATACCAATAGTGGATGGAATGGGGCTCGAGAACCTGATGAACCGATCTCTCGCCGATCTGTATCCCGGAAACAAAGAGGAATACCGACATGATAAGCAGAGCCACATGCTCCATCCGGCCGTGTCCGAAGGGTGTTTTTGCTGTGGCAGGCCGGGACGTCACCCATAAACTGACCACCAGAATGATGGAATTGGCAAGATGGGAGAGGAGATGGAATGCATCAGCCACGACCGATATCGATCCTGCCTTTAACCCGAGGACCATTTTCACTACAAAAAGAGAAATGGTGGCAAATATGGAAACCCATCCGGCCAGCAACCCATGTTGAATCCGGACCTTTCTGTTTTCGGTATCGTTGAAGTCCTCTATGAACCACTTGCCGAGAGCACGGTTGGCCGCTTCTAGGATTTTCATTTCCAACTTCCCTGCCATGGCGCGAGGCGCCTCATTCCACGAACACAAATAACCATTTTTGTATGACCCGTGTCAATGGAGGCCCAACGGAAGCTTCGTGATCTTCTGGATAACACCACATCCATAAGCTGCCTCCCTGCAGACAGGAATATTGATCATCCAATTAGCTTCCACCTCCCTGTTATTGACAAAAATAGGTGATTTTGTCAATAATAGCTATTGTTATTGTCAAATCTGTCAATAGGAGGATCATGATGGACCCCAAAGACTTTCGAGATACGACATCAGGAAGATTAGTAAAGACAGTCGAAAACGCTTGGGCTTTTGTTCCGAACCCCCTACCTCCTGAGATTGAATACGATAGCAAACTCTCTCTCCTCCTTTCGGAGGCGGACATATCATTAGGAGATCTGTCGGGAACAGGAAGGCGACTATCCAATCCTTATCTCCTCATCTCACCTTACATTCGCAGAGAGGCAGTGTCGAGTTCGGCGATTGAAGGGACTATAGCTTCGCTTAGTGACCTGTTTTTCTATGAGGCTTCGGAACCGAAAAAGCCAAAGGTGCCAGATGTGCGAGAGGTAAAGAATTACGTTCGAGCAATGGAACATGGGTTGGACCAGTTGTCAAAGCTACCGATCTCCACAAGACTTGTCCGTGACATCCACAAAATCTTGATGGAGGGAGTACGTGGTAGTGAAATGACTCTAGGAGAGATTCGCCGCGGCCAAAATTGGATAGGGCCTCCGAATTGCAAGATTAAAGAGGCTACTTATGTCCCTCCCCCGATAAACGAATTGGGAAATGCGTTAAGTGATTGGGAAAAGTATCTTCATTCAGATCCTGATGAACCGCCCCTGATTCAGTGCGCTCTGATGCACTACCAGTTCGAGGCAATTCATCCATTCCTTGATGGCAATGGGCGTGTAGGGCGACTCTTGATCCCCTTCTTCCTTTGCGAGAGGGGCTTCCTTTCCCAACCACTGCTTTACCTCTCAGCATTCTTCGAGAAATATAGAAATGACTATTATTCTACCCTTCTCGCCGTCAGCCAGAGAGGGGAATGGCGTGGATGGATTGAATTTTTCCTTCGAGGAGTTGCGACTCAAGCACAAGATGCCATATCAAACGCCACAAAGATTTTAGATCTTCTTGTGGAATTTCAAGGAACGCTCGGAAGGGCTGAAAATGTTCCCGTACATACCCACAGATTGATCGAAGAAATATTTTTAAGCCCTGTATTCTCTATTTCAAAAGTAAGTGCCAAATGGGGCATTCAATTTAAGTCTGTACGAAGGGCTGTAGAAAAATTGATTGAAATCAGCATTCTTCAGGAGGTAACCGGGACGGAACGAGGTAAAATCTTTTCTGCCCCCAAGCTTTTAGATGTGTTAATCGGGCAGGAATGATTGCATCCCAGCTACTCTGTTACCATAGGCCCGTGAGGTGGCTTAATCAGAAGATCTTACTTACTCTTCTTGTCCTCTTATTCCTTTCAGCCCTCCCATTTTCTCAACCCGCCGATCCCCAAACCGCCTGGGCCAAACTGGTTCTTGACCCCACCACATTCGCTGGAAAAGTGGGGTACCCATGGAGGGTAAGTAGGCTTCATCGTGAGTCTTCGACCTTGAGCTCCATTCGGCCCGCCCTCGGCCATGAGCTCGGGCCGAATGGAACGTTCGACCGAGCCCTTCAGAGAGACTGGAAGGTGTAAGTATTCCCCACCTGCCGAACCTCGAAAGGGTCACTACGGAAGCACTGAAACGAAGGGAAAATGGTGTTGTTTGAGAGAAATACCTCTTATCGGTCACCTCAATGGGTGCCTGCTTTCGGCATTGCTGCCGGTTGACTGGGTGGGGTAACTGGTGTAGGGTTTATCCAAATTCCAGGCAACTACAGGGGCGAGGATGATTTGGGTTCAATTTATTTTAGCCGCCGGTATCATAATAGTTTCGGGGTATAAGTTATCTCAATATGGCGACCAGATCGCAAAGAGAACCGGGCTCGGCCAAGCCTTTATGGGAATTGTCTTGTTCTCGACCGTAACCTCTCTACCGGAGTTGACCGTTTGCATCACCTCTACCTCGGTAGTCGGTGCGCCCGATTTGGCAATTGGCAATATCTTCGGCAGTAACCTATTCAACCTCCTGCTAATCGCAGTCCTCGATATCGTTCAGGGAAGGGGGGCTATCCTCGACCTCCTCTCCCTGGGCCATGTTCTTGCCGCAAGCCTCGGAATTTTGCTTGCTGGGCTGGCCATCCTCTCCATCGGCCTCGGATTGAGTTTCAACCTGGGTTTTTTAGGGCTTGAAAGCATCATCCTGATTCTGATCTATGCATTGGGAATAAGAATTCTCTACCGCCATGAGGCCGTCGGATCGCCAAGGAGAAACTCTGAAGTCCAGGAATCGGAGGGGATTACGAATGGAAAAACAGTTTACATCTTTTTTGCCATCGGCGCAATTGCCATCGTAGGCGCTGGCATCTGGCTTTCGGTCATTGCCGATGCTATTGCCCAAGCGACGGGATGGGGGAGGTCTTTTGTTGGAAGTTTCATGCTGGCCGTTGTGACATCGCTTCCGGAACTCGCGGTAGGAATTCCGCTGGTCAGAATGGGGGCTTTTGATATGGCCATTGGAAACCTTTTGGGCAGCAATATCTTCAACATCGCGATCATCCCCGTGGCAGATATCTTTTTCACAAAAGGGCCCATATTGGCCAATGTCTCCCAGAACCATATCCTGACAGCTGTCTTGGGGATCGTCATGACCAATATTGTCATTATAGATCTCATCTATAGAGCCAAGAAAGTCCCATGGCGATTTGGTTGGGGATCCATTTCCATAATCATCCTGTATCTCCTGGGGAGCATTACCCTCTTCAAGCTGGGAATTCGCTGAAGAGAACCATCTCAGGAGGACACCCTTAACCTCGGATCAAAGTGCTCTGACTAGGATTTGACCAGAGAATCACGTGAACCTCGTTTCAACTTAGTCGGACGATGCTGACTTGGCTTCCTGAATTTCAATACGTTCTGATTAATTCAAACGGCATTCAACAGAATCGGTAACCGCAGCCCACTGCATGTT
>CBDUXJ010000230.1:0-4202 GCA_965371165.1 uncultured Syntrophobacterales bacterium
AAAACTCCTAAAACTCCAGAAATAGATGATGATAGCTACAATCCATGGATTGCGGTCACTATGCTTACTGGCTTCCTTATGATATAATATCTGATGATATAATACTGGAAAGGAGAGATGGACCCTATTCTTCTTTACATCTCTGCCTCCCTCTTCGGGGCTATTGTGGGAAGCTTTCTCAATGTCTGTATCTTCCGGATTCCCCTGGGAACATCCCTTGTCTCGCCATCTTCGCGGTGCCCTCAGTGCAAGACCCCCATTAAGACCTATGATAATATCCCCATCCTCAGCTATTTTCTGCTCGGCGGGAAGTGTCGGTATTGTAGAGCCCCGATATCGGCAAGGTATCCACTAGTTGAATCGATGATGGTCCTCTTCTCCGTGGTCCTCATTCTCAAGTTCGGCCTCTCTCCCTCATTTTTCATCTACTTCATCCTCATTTCTTCCCTGGTCGTGGTAAGCTTCATCGATTTGGATCACCGTATTATACCCGATAAAATTAGTCTCCCCGGGATCATCCTGGGGCTTTTGGCGTCATTCGTGAAGCCCGTTGAAGGCCAATACGATTTCCTCGTCCTCTATGTCTTCAAGACGGTAAAAGGAGTCCTCAACATGGCCACCCTCGATTCCCTTTTGGGAATATTCATCGGGGGTGGACTCCTCTACGCTGTGGCCGTCTTATTTTACTGGGCCACGAAGAAAGAGGGAATGGGGGGAGGAGACATCAAGCTCCTGGCCATGATCGGGGCCTTTTTGGGATGGAGTTCGACATTATTCACCATCTTGGTTAGTTCGCTTATCGGTTCCATGGTAGGTATCGCCATCATGGTGGCTACGGGAGCCGACAGCAAATACGCCATCCCCTTCGGGCCATTCCTCTCCATGGGCGCGGCCATCTATCTCTTTTTCGGAAGGGAGATTATACGCTGGTATCTCCATTTTCGGATTTAGACGGGTTATTCCAAAAAGGTACAATGGTAAGGGATTTTTGGTTGTTCAGAAAATTGACGGTGGGATTGAGGGTGGAGGTCATCCTCAATATCACCCTTCTCGTTATTGCCGCAATTCTTTTGGTCGGCATAAGCATGTTGAAGCTCAACGAAAGGAATATCCTCAATCAAAAGATAGAGGGAAGCTGGTTTATTGTGCGCTCAATCCAGAATACTATTGACCACATGTTCAAGGGGGAGGGAAATCCCTCCCTCGCCGGACCTTCCCTCCAGGGCTTGGTGGAGATGTACGCCGCCGATGAAAGATTAAAAGCAGTAGCCATTGTGGATAGGGATTTCAGTATTGCGGCCCACAGCCGAAGGGAGATGATCGGAAGGGATTTGGAGACCCGGCAGTTCAAAAGGGCTATTCTGGGCGGAGAGTCCTTCTATGAGTTGAAAACGGATAAGGGGGTTTTATTCGACGATTATAGGGATTTGATCGTATTTTCCCCTCTGTCCATCGGGGGTAAGGTTGTGGGAGGGCTGATGGTCGACCTCCCCTTAGCTGACGTCATGGTGAGCATCCTGGAATCCCAGAGATTAGTGGTTTTATTTATTATCATCGATTCCTTGGTTTTGATCGTCTTCGGTAGCTTGCTGCTTTCTCGGGTGATCGTCAACCCCATTAAGAATTTGGTGAATATCACGGGCAAGATCAGGGATGGCGACTTCGACCAGAAGATCGACGTCACCGCCAAGAATGAAATCGGACAACTCATGCAGTCCTTCAACCAGATGGCGGAGAAGCTCGGGGAGAATAAGAGGAGATTGGAAGACCATATTCACAACCTGGAGACCACTAATAAGAGGTTGACGCGGGCTCAAGAGGATCTCCTCATTTCTGAGAAACTGGCCTCCATCGGACGGCTCGCCGCCGGGGTGGCCCATGAGGTCGGAAATCCACTGGGTGCAATATTGGGATACACCAAGATCTTGCAGGAGGGGATGGATAGTCGTGAGGAGGGATTGAACTATTTGAGGCGGATCGAGACGGAGATCGACCGGATTAATCAGATCGTTAAAGGACTGCTGGACTTTTCAAGGCCCACGAAATTCGAGATTCAGGAACTGGATGTAAATGTCACCATAAAAAATACCATCTCGCTCCTCTCTCACCAGAAATCCTTTAGACAAATCGAGACGAAACTCGATTTGGAACCAAAACTTTCCCCGGTTATGGCTGACGAATCCCAGCTCCAGCAGGTTCTGATCAATCTCTTCCTCAACGCGGCGGACGCCATGCCCGATGGAGGGACCTTGAGCGTGAAAACGGACGAAATGGAGGTCAGGGGGGATGTGGAGGGGGAGCTTGAGTCGATCTTTCCCCGGAGGAGGAAGTCGGACCCCGACAAATCCGACTACTCTCATCTTCGCAAATTTAAACCCCTTCCGTTGATTTATGATAGATACAGCGAAGGGGATCGCTTGATTCGGATCAACATCTTGGACACAGGATGCGGTATCAAGAAGGGAGACCTACAAAAGATCTTCGATCCCTTCTTTACAACCAAGCCCCCCGACAAGGGGACGGGCTTGGGGCTATCCATCTCCCTGAGGATCATTGAGTTCTTCAATGGTGAAATGAAGGTGGAGAGCCAAATCGGAAGGGGATCTGTCTTCACGATCTTGCTGCCCTCCCTGGAGGCGGGTAAGATGTCTAACCCAAATATTGAGGAGAACCCATGTCCACCAACAAAATCCTTTTAATCGATGATGAAGAGAATTTTCGCCACATGCTATCGGTGATCTTGAAGAAGCGGGGATATGATATCGAAACAGCCAATAATGGAATCGAGGGCCTGAAAAAGGTAGATACGGACTCCTATGACACGGTTTTGTGTGACATTCGGATGCCAGAGATGGATGGCTTGGAGTTCTTAAAAGAGGCCCAGAAGGCGGGATGCGAGTCAACCATTATAATGATGTCCGCCTATGGAACCTTGGATACCGCTATCGAGGCCATGAAGTTGGGGGCTTATGATTATATCTCCAAACCCTTCAAGCCCGATGAGATTGTTTTGACTTTGAAAAAGGCTGAGGAGCGGGAGCGGCTCAGGCGTGAGAACCTCTTTTTGAAGAAGGAGGTCCAGAAGGAGTACAGCTTTGAGAACATCATCAGCAAGAACGAGCGGATGAGGCAGATATTCGATACCATTCGGAAGGTAGCCAAGTATAAGTCGACGATTCTCATTGCGGGGGCTAGTGGAACGGGTAAGGAGTTGGTGGCCAAGGCCATTCATTTTAATAGCGATCGCTCGAACCACCCCTTCATCCCCGTTAACTGTGGAGCTATTCCGGAGAACCTCCTGGAAAGTGAACTTTTTGGTCATACCAAAGGAAGTTTCACCAATGCCGTTCGGACCAAGAAAGGCCTATTCGAAGAGGCCGATGGGGGGACGATGTTCCTGGATGAAATCGGGGAATTGCCCTTCCAGCTTCAGGTGAAGTTGCTTCGGGTATTGCAGGATGGTGAAATTCGGCGCATCGGGGACTCCAAGCCCACCATAATCGATGTGCGGATCATCGCGGCAACGATAAAGGATCTGGATAAGGAGGTTAGAGAGAATAAGTTTAGGGATGACCTCTTCTACCGCCTCAATGTCCTTCAGATCAAGATCCCGCCCTTGAGGGACAGAAGGGAAGATATTCCCATATTGGTGGACCACTTCATCCAGAAATACAGCCGGGAACTGAACAACCCCATTGAGGGGATTAATCCGGAGGCCCTGAACTGCCTTTTGAATTACAGCTGGAAGGGCAATGTCCGGGAATTGGAGAATGTCATTGAGAGGGCCATCGTATTGACCGATTCGAATCAGATTCAGGTGGAGAACCTCCCCGTCGAGGTTCAGAATCCCAGGGAGGAATCAAGGGTCAGTTTACTAAATGACGAACTTTCCATTAAAAAAGCGAGTCGTTATCTCGAAAAGGACCTGATCAAAAAGGCCCTCCATAAGACGAATGGTAACCACACCCATGCCGCCAAGCTATTGGAGATCAGCCATCGGGCCCTCCTCTACAAGATAAAGGAATATGAGATCAAGGCGAAAAGTTGATGAAATACCCACCTCGCCCATCGGGAGATCCCATCCGTAGCCCCTTCTTTGAATCTTCTTTTCCGGCGCCGGCTCGGCGGCAGTTTTAATCCGAATTATATTATCGTTAAGCCTCCCCACCCAAGAAAATCACAACTGAAATTTGCTGAGTTTC
>CBDUXJ010000231.1:0-4188 GCA_965371165.1 uncultured Syntrophobacterales bacterium
CATCTGGATCTTTTTTCTTTGCCGTCTGATTCCGACTTTTTACGAAATGATCAAGGTTAAAAGCGGTCGACCGGGGAACTCTTGGTTTTTTTGCTCTCCTTTTCGTCTTCTGGCGTATCAACCTTCTCAAAGTCGTCCCAAGGGGTATCGCCCGTAGCAAGAATTCCCTTTACCCTCAGGGCGAAATCATCGGGGTTGGTACTCTGTCTTAAGGCCTCATCATAGCTAATGAGGCGTCTCTTTAGCAGGGACATTAATGATTGATCGAAAGTCTGCATCCCATAGGTAGTATATCCCTTGGCTATGACATCTTGGAGTTCAGCAGTCTTCTCTTTTTCAATAATACACTCCCTCACCCTGGCCGTAGATACCAAAATCTCCACGGCGGGAACCCTTCCCACCCCATCCACTTTGGGAACCAATCTCTGGGAAACAACTCCCTTGAGAACCCCTGCCAACTGCATGCGGACTTGCCTCTGGTGATAGGGCGGAAAGGTCGATATGATACGGGTCACCGTCTCCTTGGCATCGATGGTATGAAGGGTGCTCATCACGAGATGCCCCGTTTCCGCTGCGGTCAACGCAGTCTCAATGGTCTCGAAATCCCTCATCTCTCCTACCAGGATGACATCCGGGTCTTGCCTCAGGGCACTCCTGAGGGCATTGGCAAAGGTTCCCGTATCCGAACCCACCTCTCTCTGATCCACGATCGCCTTCCTATCGTCATGGACGAACTCGATGGGATCCTCTACGGTGAGGATGTGACACGTCCTCCGGGAGTTGATGATGTCGATCATCGATGCTAAGGTGGTCGACTTCCCACTTCCCGTGGTACCCGTGACCAAGACGAGGCCCCTATTCTCCATGGCGACCTTCTCCAGCACATCCGGCAGGTTGAGTTCCCGAATGTTCTTGATCTGATAAGGTACGATCCTCAAGGCAATGCGGATTTTACCCCTCTGTTGAAAGATATTGACCCGGAAGCGGCCCAAACCATGGATTTCATATCCCATGTCAACTTCCTTTTCCCTCAGAAACCGCTCCTTCTGCCACTCGTTCATAATCCCCAGGGCCATCTGGTTTACCTCATTGTAATTATACGGCTTGGCCCCCTGTAGGGGTTTGAGGGCCCCATCAATCCTGACGATTGCAGGCTGTCCAATCTTTATATGGACATCTGATGCTCCCTGTGTCAGGGCCTCCAATAGGATTTCATTCAGCTCCACTTTTGACTTCCTCCTCTCTCGTTCGCCCCCCTAGGTGAAACCGCCCCTTTATTTCATCCTCGATCTGGTGGTAAACCTCTGGATTTGCCTCCAAAAAGGCCTTTGCGTTCTCCCTTCCCTGGCCGATGCGCTGATCCTTATAGGAATACCATGTCCCGCTCTTCTCGATAGTGTTGTGGTCTACGGCCAGATCCAAGACGTCGCCCTCCCTCGATATCCCCTTCCCAAAGATGATGTCGAACTCCGCTTCTTTGAAGGGAGGGGCAACCTTATTCTTCACTACCCTCACCCGGGTTCTGCTACCGATGACTTCCTGCCCCTGCTTGATCGACGCTATCCTCCGAATATCCAACCTCACGGACGAATAAAATTTCAATGCATTCCCCCCCGTCGTCGTCTCCGGATTACCGAAGAGCACGCCGATTCTCATCCTGATCTGATTGATGAAGACGACTATGGTCTTTGCCTTGCTTATCGTAGCTGCTAGTTTTCGGAGCGCCTGGGACATAAGCCTGGCCTGAAGCCCCATATGGGCATCCCCCATCTCCCCTTCAATCTCCGCCCGGGGAACCAAGGCGGCGACGGAATCGATCACTATCATGTCCACGGCACCGCTCCGAACAAGTATTTCGGTGATCTCCAAGGCCTGCTCTCCAGTATCCGGTTGTGAGATGAGCAAATCATCCGTATTCACCCCCAATGCACGGGCATAGTGGACATCCAGGGCGTGCTCTGCATCGATGAAGGAGGCAACTCCCCCCATTCCTTGGGCCTCTGCAACGGCATGGAGTGCCAAGGTGGTTTTTCCCGATGCCTCAGGGCCGAAGATTTCCACGACCCTCCCGCGCGGAAGCCCTCCCAGGCCGAGCGCAATATCCAAGGAGAGCGATCCAGTAGGGACAACCGGCACATCGGGTAAGGGGGCATCCCCACCTAACCTCATGATCGCCCCCTTTCCATACTGCCTCTCGATTTGAGTTACAGCCAAGTCAATGGCCCTCTCCTTATCCCCCTCCCTTACCATGCCTTCATCCTCCTCCCAATTTGATAGCCCTCAGTTCCGTATAAATAGGACCGGTAGGCCTCAAATCGCTTTTGAATAATACAAGTCTCTCCACCCGAAACTCCCCCAAATTGATATGCAAAAGGTCCTCCATTCTCCTGAGGAGTTCGGGTTTCCCCTTTCCCGACCTCACGCGCCCCAATGTCAAGTGAGGTTTGAACTCCCTTGCTTCCCTTGGATACCCGATCTCTTGAATGCATTCTTCAATCGCCCTCTGGAGGGGCTTCACCACCCCGCCACCATCCTCGACCCCCAACCATACAACTCCGGGATTTTTCCACCTAGGAAAAGCGCCCAATCCTTTGACGTTGAGGGTAAAGGGCTTCACCCCCGATACCGCCTTACCCACGGTATCCATGATCTCATCACATACCTCTTCATCGATATTTCCGAAAAACTTCAAGGTCAGGTGAATCCGGCTGGGCTCAATCCATCTCACATCGGCATGGGATTGCTTGAGATCGTGTTGAACTCGTCCTATACCCTTGGCGATTGCGGAGGGAAGTTCTATAGCCAAAAAAGACCGTATCTTCGACATTTTGAGGGGAAGAGACCGGGTAGATTTCCGTGGAACGATCTATTTCGAATGTTCACCTTCCCAAGTAATAAAATGTTAGCATTTTTCTGCTAAATGTCAAATGAAATAGGGGGTACTACATATGATAAGCAAACTGTAGCGAAGGCCAGGAATAACCTTTGAACGTAACAATTCTAAGCCGGCGCTAAGCTCTTAGCTTTCAGCCCGAAGCCGATGAGCTTGTATATTTCGGCAATAATGAATATGGTCGAGGCCGCAAATATGGCTATCGCCCAGTCCGTCAGGGTCAAGGCATAGGTATGAAACGGGCCTTGGAGGATGGGTAGGTAAATTACAAAGCCGAGTAATACGCATTCCCAGGCTATCGCCAATAGTAGCCATTTATTGGTAGCAACCCCAATCTTAAACAGGGAATATTCTAATGAACGGCAGTTTAAGGCATTGAAGAACTGGATTAATATTAAGGTGACGAAGCACATACTCTGGGCTTCAATAAAGGTCCGTCCGGAATTTAATGCCCACAGGAAAACTGCCAAAGATACCAACGCCGTCCAAATCCCGGCGCCAGCCAGATATCTAAGCACAGATCTAGTAAAGATAGTCTGCCCCCTGAGGCGTGGCTTCTGCTCCATAATATCTAAGTCGGGGGGATCTATAGATAGGGCTATAGCCGGTAAGCCATCGGTAGCCAAGTTGACATACAGAATCTGGATGGCAATAAGGGGTATAGTTCCCGGTGGCAACCCAAGAAGGGGGCCAAAGAGGATAGCTGTTGCCATCAACAAGATTTCGCCCAGGTTGCAAGAAAGGAGATAGGTCAGGTATTTCTTGATGTTCCCGAAAATGCCCCTCCCTTCCTCCACTGCGGCTACAATAGAGGCAAAGTTATCATCGGTTAACACCATATCAGCCGCTTCCTTGGTGACATCAGTCCCGGTGATGCCCATAGCCACACCAATATCAGCTTTTTTCAACGCTGGCGCATCATTGACTCCATCCCCGGTCATAGCTACTACGTGTCCCTTTTTTGCTAAGGCCTCCACAACTCTCAGTTTATGGGCCGGGGAAACCCTGGCATAGACTTCTATTTCTTCTGCGACCCCCTCAAACTCCTCATCGCTCATGTTATCAACTTCGGCTCCAGTTAGGGCAACTCCTTCCTTCAACAAACCTAATTCCTTGGCGATAGCTAACGCGGTTAACTTATGGTCGCCGGTTATCATCACTGACTTTATACCCGCTTGGTCACAGAGCCTAATAGCCTCTTTGACTTCTTCCCGAGGCGGGTCAATCATACCGACAAGACCAACAACAACCATCTCTGGTCCAACAGCTTCGGTGACGGCAGGGTTATTAGCGGG
>CBDUXJ010000232.1:0-4172 GCA_965371165.1 uncultured Syntrophobacterales bacterium
AATCTGGCAATGAGCAAGAGAGCATCAAGTTGGGCGATAGGCAAGAGGTTAGAGGCTAAGGCTAAGGAAAACTAGTGCTGCTGTGCTGCGATAAACAAAGGTGCTGCGGTGCTGCCCGTTGGACCCGAAAAGAGGTTGGAGGTTAGAGGTAACTATGGGCTATGGGTAAGAGGCATGGATAATAGGCTATAGGCCAGGGGCTAGGGGCTATGGGTTATAAATGATAGGCCATGGACAATAGGTTATAGCTCAAAGTGGAACCCCACAGGTTGTTCGGTTTATTCCGTTTGTCTGGTCTGTTCGGTTTGTTTGGCTGAGATCGTTGGGAGCGTTGAGAACGGTGGGATGGTTTAGAATGTTAAGATGGTTTAAAACGTTGACGGCGTCAATTATAGTGCTGCAGTTGAAGGATATTAATGTAGAAAAGTTTCCATATTTTCCGCTGTGCCTGTCGGCCAGCCGGGATGAATGGGTAAAAAGAAAAAGGGATAGGTGCGGGTTGCGTTCCTATCCCTTTTCCACGGCCGCCTGTGACTCTACCTGGTCAGGCCACACTCCTTTATTTTATAGAGAATGGCTTTGTAGCTGACGTTCAACAGTTTTGCCGCCCTTTTACGGTTCCAGTTGGTCTGCCCCAAGACCTTCAAAATGGCCTCTCTTTCCGCCTGCATGGCCGCCCTGCGGCTCACCTCTTTTAAGGGGAGTATAGGAGGGAATGGGTTCTGGAGCTGAGGGTTCGATTTTTGGAGTACCTTTTTTCTCTTGACCTCGGAGCTCAATTCCTCAATGATGGCGGCCTCATCGCCCAACAAGATAAGACGTTTGATAATGTTCTCCAATTCCCGGATATTGCCGGACCATGGGTGTTGCATAAACATCTTCGTCAACTTTGGAGAGGGGGAGCTTATCCTTTTATCGTATTTCTTGCCGTATATATCGAGAAAATGGTTGACAAAGACCGGAATCTCCTGCTTTCTCTCCCTCAGGGGAGGGACGAAAATGTTGACTACATTTAATCGATAGTAAAAATCTTCCCTGAACCGGCCATCCCTTACGGCTTCTTCGAGATCTTTGTTGGTGGCCACCAAAACCCGGACATCGACCCGGATATCGGTTTTGCCTCCTAACCGGGAAAACTCCCTATCCTGGAGAACCTGAAGAAGCTTGGCCTGAAGAGACGGGCTGATGTCCCCAATCTCGTCCAAAAACATAGTTCCGTTGTGAGCCAGCTCGAATTTTCCGGGCTTCTGTCGGTATGCCCCGGTGAAGGCACCCTTTTCATACCCGAAAAGCTCGCTTTCAAGGAGTTCTTCGGGCAAAGCCGCGCAGTTGACCTTGATGAAGGGCTTATCCTTGCGAGGGGAATGCAGGTGCAGTGTACGGGCAACGATTTCCTTTCCGACGCCGCTCTCCCCCTGGATCAGGACCGTGACATCGGTATTGGCCACTTGATCAATAACTTCCCTTATTCGGTCCATCTTCTCCCCAAAGAATATGAAGGAATCATTCACGTAAAAGGGTTTTTCCCCCAAGGGGGCTTTTGGCAAATAGCGGCTTTCTCTTGGCAATTCCTTCTCCCTCGTGATTTCACCCCAATCTGGGGGCGTTTCGTGTATCAGATTGGGGCTGTTGGTCGTTATCTTTTCTTTTGTTTTCCCTTCTCCCCGGGATTTATACATTTCCCGAAGTTCGGCAGCATATCGGGTACTTGAGAGAACCGCTCCAACCTGGCTGGAGACGTAGGAAAGGGCTAGCTTGTCATATTCGCTGAATGCCGCCTCTCTGGAGCGGCTGAGATTGAAGACCCCAACGATTTGGCCATTTTCCTCGATGGGGACGCAGATGAGGGATTTTACCTGGCTCCTTGATCCCTCGATGTCCACAAATCGGGGCTCTTGGGCGACGTCATCGAGCATCAGGGGCTCGCCCCGCTCGATCACCCAACCGGCCACACCCTCGCCAACCTCAAAGCGTTTTCCAGGCGAGAATTCCGGGGAGTAATAACTGCTCCTTCGATCTTCCCTCCCCCTTGCCGCTCGCAGAACGAGGAGGTTTGAAGCAGGATCCCTCAACATCAGGGAGCAGTTGTCGGCATCCATCTCCTCGATCACCGCTTCGAGGATGGATTTACAGGTCTCCGGGAAATCGGGGATTAGCTGTAATGCTCCGTTAACGCGCTGAATGAGGGATAGATTTTCTTTTGCGGGCCAGGTATTGTCCATCGACACCCCAAATAATAGTGCTGCGGCTCACCCCGATGGGGAGAGGATAGAGGTTTGAGGTTAGAGGCAAAGGCATTAGTAATTAGTAATTGGTCATTGGCTATCAGTAATCGGTCATTGGTAACGAATAACGAATAACTAATGACCAGTAACCAGTGCTGCTGTGCTGCAGTCAATAAAGTTCAAAACAAACAACAGTGATTCGATTTTACTTAAGACTTTCGTTTTTATTATATTCATTCCCTCATTCCCTTTTCCAGGTGCACGAGAATTTTTTCGAGGGGAAAGGGCTTGACGAAATAGTCATCTACCCCTGCGGCGATGATTTCCTCATGGGCTTTTCTGTCCAGCCCGACAATGGTAAGCAACAGGACATAGGTTGCGGGGTTGTTGGTCTTTACCTGTCTGACGATATTGAGGGTAGTGGCCCCCTCAACGATGTATTCGGTAATGAGGGCGGAGAAATGGTGACGATCGATTTGATCAATGGCCTCCTTCCAGCTCCTGGCCGTATGGACGTCGTATCCCCTTTCCTCGAGAAACGTCTTTGAGGGCCAGAGGATATTTCTCTTCCCTTCCAAAAGCAATATTGGGATATCGTTGCTTTTCATCGGACGATAGATGTAATAGTGCTGCGGTTATGCTGTGCTGCGATAAATAAAGGTGCTGCGGTCAAAAAAATTGGTGCAGCGGTGGTGAAGTTGCCCCGTTTCTGCGTAAGAGGAGCAATATTCGTACCAAGGAGAAAAAAGGAGAGGGTGCAGATGTAACATATTGAAATTAATAGGAATCCATCGAATCTTAATTCGAGGGAAGGAGGTTCGATGACGGGATAGAATGTTCCAAAAGGCACAAAAGAAGAGGTATTTTGGGAGAATTATTATCATATTAATTATGATTTCAATAAGATACCGAAATGTGCCGAAAGGTAAAAAGATGGTGCCAAAAGGGACAAAGCCGCAGGCTTTAAGTTCGGGAACTGGGTTTGAGGTTAGAGGTAAGAGGTAAGAGGCTAAAGGCTAAAGGTCAGAGGCTAGAGGTGAGAGGAAAGAGAGTGAGGTTGAGGAGGAATGAAGACAGAGGTTGGAGGTAAGAGGTCAGAGGCTAAGGTTAAGGGTGAGGTTAAAGGGAAGGTTTAGGAGAAGGAGCGCTGCACTACAGCACGGCAACACAGGACTGAACTGCAGTCTTGCAGTTCAGTCGAAGGTTGGGGCTTCGGGCTGCTCTGGGTAGCTGTAGGATTTGAAGTTCAATCTCCGGTTGAGCTGCTCGAACTGGGGGTCGGACAGGAAAGAAGAGTGGACCTGGATGAGGCCCTTAAGCCGCTGCTTTACAGACTCGGTCCCTTTGCTTTCGGTCTCCGGCAAGATGAGGGCAAACCCCTGGTGGCGTCGGGCGACCGTGTCCTCCGCGCGGATGTTTCCCCTCACTACCTTGGCCATTTCGATCAAATATTGATCGGTTTTCCTCGGACCCAGTCCCTTGACCTTATCCGGTGAAGTGAGGCTCAGGAGCAGGAGCGATAGGTATCGGTCGTGTCGGCGGGCCCTTTTTAATTCCCGGTTAAATTGGTCCCTCAGATATCGGTCATTATAGATCTGACACTCCGTGGAGCCGGTCAGGGGGTCTAAGAGATATCCCTCCGAGGCTTCCCGGAGCTGAGTCCGTGCCGCACGGAACTGTTCCCTAAGCCTCTTCACCCTCATGGCCATTTGCCTGGTTCGCACCGCCTTTTTAACAGCGATGACTATGTCCTCGATGGGGGAGGGCTTGATGAAGAGGTCGCTAACTCCGAGATCGACCAGTTCTTCATGGAGGATATCGTCGATGACCGCCCCCGTTGTTACGATGATATACGTCTCCGGGGAAGTGGTTTTGACCCGGCGAATGATATCGCGGGTATCGACGTGCTCAAGGAGGTATTCCGTGATCAGAACAGAAAAGGATTTA
>CBDUXJ010000233.1:0-4166 GCA_965371165.1 uncultured Syntrophobacterales bacterium
TATGTAGCGTCTTAAATAGTTGCGCATAATTCAAACAAGGATTAAATCCTAAATCATGCCGATTAATCCCAGGTCCTTTTGTCCTCTATCTTCTTGCCCCCCTCCGGGATAGTCCCTTTAGGGATGAATTCAACATCCCCCCTGACTTTCATAACGTCCCTTATGGTGCTTTGTAGGTCTTCTTTCAATTTTCCCCTATCGATCCCTTCATCCTTGAGTTCTACCTGAAAGGTCATGATATCCTTATCCCTTTCCCGGGTGACCACAACCCGATAGGCAGCAATATTGGGGTATCGCCGTGTGACTTCGTCGGCCTGGCCGGGATGAACGAATATCCCCCGAACTTTCGTAAGCTGGTCGGTCCGCCCCAGAATCCTGACCAGACGTGGGGAGGTTCGTCTACACGGACAGGGTTCATCAATAAGATAGGAGAGGTCCCCTGTTCCGAAGCGAATCAAGGGATACGTCTTATTGAAGGTAGTGGCCACGATTTCCCCCACCTCCCCTGGTGGGAGCTGTCTTCCTGTTTGAGGGTCTACGATTTCGACGATTTTATCATCGGGCAGATGCATCCCGTTCTTTTCCATACACTCGTACCCTAGAGAGCCTATATCCGCCGTCCCATAGCTCTGGCGAAGGATGATTCCGAGTTTATCCTCGAGGGTTTTTCGGAGAGACTCGGGAAGCATCTCAGCGGCCACAAAGGCAACTTTGAGGCTAAAATCCCTTTTCAGGTCCAGCCCCATCTCCTCGGCTTTTTCGGCGATGGTGAGGAGAAAACTGGGTGTGCCGCAGAATCCCGTGACTTTTAAGTTTTTCAGGATATTGACCTGAAGTTCGGTGTTACCCACCCCCGTGGGAACGGTAATGCATCCCAGCATGTTAAGGGAATTATCCATCATATTCATGGCAAAGGGCATCATGTGGTAGTTGAAGGTGTTGATGACGATGTCCCCTTGCCTGAATCCCCCCGCAAACAAACCCTGTGCCCATGCTATCTCATCGTAATCCCTTTCGCCGGGTTCATAGATGGGCCCCGGGGACACATATATCCGCCTCAGCTCATCCACGGGGACGCCCACGAAGCCTCCGAAGGGCAGGTCTCTCTTCTGGAACTCAACCAGATCGGCCTTCTTCGTAACGGGGATCTTTTCCAGGTCCTCTAAGGTCTCGATGTCATTGGGCTCCAGGTTCACGGAATCCAGCTTCTCCTTGAAGGCCCTGGCGTGTCCATAGGCGTATCGGACGATTTCCCGCAGTTTTCCCTCGAAGTAGGCCTTTTTCTCGACCCACGGCATCGTCTCAAGATCTTCACGAAAGTATCCGCTGGTTCTGTCCAGTTGGGACATATGGTTCTCCTCCGATGAAAGGGGTCAGGTCTCAACATTTGACATAAGTATATGCAATCCGAAAACCATTGTTAACGAGTATTTTGAGCCATGTCGCGTCCGCTTCGCTACAGTATCCAAGTATACTCTATCACATATGGGGGAAATGAAGGGGAAACTATTCGATTCTAAAAACCCCCTACTGTTTTCCTGTCAAATGTTGAGACCTGACCCCTTAACGATGAGAAAAATTGGGGGAAGCGAACTCGATCACCTCCCCCAATTCCCCATGGGTGATCGCTCACCCCATTCTGTCTATGGTCACTTGGGGAACTTGCCCGAGAAGTGGCTCAGTACTTCATTGCCCTTTTCGTCCGCAAACCTGGCAACCCCGTTTGTGACCTCGATGGGAAATGCAAAATCCGCTATTTCAGTCCACCACTTCTTGATCAGATTCACGTGTTTTACCCCCATCTTCTTCAATCGCGCCACATTTTGTGAGGGGACCAAGAGTGCTAAGAGGGTGGTATATGAGTCGAAGGTAGCGTGCACCCGAATGTAGCTGGTCTTTGGCTTTCCGAACATACCCTTGCCCGCGAGCCATATATCCTCATAGACCATGGGCATCATCAGTTCAAAGCCTTCAAATGCCATCGTAAAGGAGAGATCGTCGAGCATAATGGCCCCCCGGTTGGGGTTCGTGACTGCAAAGACGAAAGCCAAGTCCATAACAGATCCTGTTTTCTCCTTCGTATTCAAAAAGTAGGCGGGCTTCCCCTTTGGATTTACCCAGTTGTGGGCAATATCCACCCGTTCCAGGGTGATCACCGGTGCCTTCATCTCCGCAATTGCTGGAGCGGCCATCAGGCCAACCAGCAGCAGAAATGACATCGTTATGACTAATGTTCTCTTGACCATATTCTCCTCCTTTCGTTAAAAGAGAGAGGCCTTATGTGAGCCACCGCTTCCTCCGCTTATAGTGCTTCACATCACGGAAGCTCTTGCGGCCCCCCACATCGGTTAAGCCCAGGTAGAAATCCCGAATATCCGGGTTTTCCCTGAGCTTCTCCGAGGTGTTGTCCATGACGATCCGGCCGTTTTCCAAGACATAGGCATATGGTGCTACGGTGAGGGCCAGCTTCACGTTCTGTTCCACCAGAAGGATGGGAATTTTCTCCTTCTGGTTGAGCATGGTGATGATATCGAAGATCTCCTTGATCAACATAGGGGCGAGGCCCATTGAGGGTTCGTCTAAGAGCATCAGCTTCGGCTGGGCCATCAGGGCACGGCCGATGACGGTCATCTGCTGTTCTCCCCCGCTGACGAAGCCGGCGGCGACGTTGCGGCGCTCCTTCATACGGGGAAAGTAGTGGTAGACTATTTCAAGCCTCTCCTTTATGGCCTTGCCATTTCCACGCAGGTGGGCGCCAACCCTGAGGTTCTCCTCCACCGTGAGGTGTTCGAAGACCCTTCTTCCCTCGATAATTTGGAAGATGCCCCTTTTGGCGATCTCCTCGGCCTCCAACCTGTCGATCCGGTCCCCCATGAACTCGATGCTGCCGTCGGTAACCTTCCCGTCTTCGTGTTTTAACAGGCCCGAGATGGCCTTGAGGGTAGTACTTTTCCCCGCACCATTGGCGCCCAGGAGGGCGACTATCCCCCCCTCGGGCACCTCAATGGAGACACCCTTCAGCACGAGGATCACCTCATGGTATTTCACCTCGATGTTGTTGATCTTCAGGATGCTCTTTTTTCCCTCCACTATCTCCTCTCCCTCGCCACGTCCTGAATTGAAACCCTTTTTACCATCCTAACCACGACATCCATTTATCGGGGTACTTCGCCCTCATGTCGATCTTTTTCAGAAGTTGGATCTTTCCACCCTTTATCCAGTAAATCATGGAGACGGAGCCGGGACGGTGATCGGTGTTGGTATAGGTCACCGGCGGCCTCCCCAGGGCCCCAGGGGTATCGAAGAGGCTCCAGTTTCGGAACGTCTCAAGAACGGCCTTGATCCCAGGGCCGTTGAGCTGTCCCTTTTTGTCCGCGATCTTCATGGCCTCGGCGGCCATCTGCACCTTGACCCAGGCCTGGACGGTACGGATGTCACGTACTTCCTGGGGGACGCCGGGGTTGATCTTTTTGGTGTATTCGATCACCTTGTCCATATGTGGGACGTCCATCCCATATAAGGCATTGGCCGTAGCACCGATGACCCCCTCGCCCGCCTCTTCGGTCAGTCTCACCAGGTTCTGGTCAAAGCCCCAGTTGTTGACGATATGATCGGCACCAAGGCCCAAGGCATAGGAATCCTTCACGGCGGTTGCCACGGACATGGTGGTATTGCCGTGCCAGATCAGGTCGGGTTTGAAGGCCTTGGCGCCCAGGACCTGGCTCTTGGTGTCCAGGGCGGTTAAGGAGACGGACTGGTCGCGCCCGATCTCAAACCCCAATATCGTTGCTTGTTCCTTGATGGCCTTGATGGGAGCGCTGGCATAAGGGGATGCGAACATGTAAAAGCAGGCAAACCTCGGTTTCCTCCCCGATTCCCTTGCCTTCTTCCATTTGGGACTCTTCTTCCAGACCTCTTCGTACCATACGGTTATGGCAGCTCGGGCATTGGTCGAGTAGTCAGTGCCATAGACGAAGTTATAGGGGGTCTTCTTGGGATCACAGAGATGGCCGGAGAAAGAACTGGATATGTAGGGCATCTTGTCCCTATTGATGGTCGGGGAAAGGGCCTCGGTATCGCCGGTGCCACAGCCGAGGACCATGACCACATTATCATAATCCCGGAACCGCTTGTAATTGGTGATGGCCTCGGGGACGCGATAGCCG
>CBDUXJ010000234.1:0-4147 GCA_965371165.1 uncultured Syntrophobacterales bacterium
GTTAGAAGGATGGAATTAGGCTCAGGTACAACGGGGCACTTTTTTGCAACTTTTTCCAGGTTTTCAGTGAACTGAATGCATGTTCTCCTCAATGGATGAGCCTCACAAGGTCATTTACACCATTGATAATGAGATCCGCTCCCATTTCCAAGAACCTCCTCCGAGCTCTATTCTTGTCCCTGTATGGGCCGAGGCATCCCACGGATATGATGTCTATCTCCCCCTTGGCTCTGTTTGCAGCTTCAATGTCATCGGGAAGATCTCCCACATAGGCGCACCTCAGTCTCCCAGGGTTGATCATGCGAACGGCCTTTATGATGGAAAATGGATTAGGTTTGAATAAATTCACCCGTTTCCCGCTCAATTTGAGGATTCGCTCCTGTTCGGCCTCACAATCCTCCAAGGTAACCAGGCTCCGAAAATAGGGCTCGATGCGAAAATTTCTCAGCCCGAGAATGGCTTCAGCCTCGGGTCTGCCGCTGGCAATTCCCATTTTAACCCGGTTTGAAAGGATGGACAGAGACTCCCTCTTTACCATTAGCCTCTCCCTTTCGAAAAGTCCCCTCCCTGAGTAGAAGCGCGGAGGAACGTGATGGATGGCTCTGAAATGGGACCCCAAATAGACCTCTTGAAAGATCCGCTTCACCAAATTGTCGGCCTTTAAATCGCCAGTCCCAAATATGAAGCGAATCTTTCCCGAATTGAGGGCCTTTTTCACAGCCTCCAATCCCGTCCCCAAACTCCTCGCGCGGTGCCGAAATCCAGGAATATCCTTCTTCTCAACAATCTCCCTCAGCCCTCCCCTTATGCGATTCCGATTCCTTTTTAAGAAGGAGATAACCTCATCCATTGAATCCACTGTATGGAAATCCTCTGGCTCTTCCCCTTCCAATAGGGTGACGAAGTAGCAAAGAAGACCGGTGGTCACATCCCAGTCGTTATTCAGGCCCCCGATCTCCTTAAAGGTGACGATGTCGTCATCGGAAACCAATGACTTTTCGCCCCCCTTGATGCCAAGTGCTCTCCTCAAATAGATCGCAGCGGCCTTTTTGATGGTCTCTCGATAGGACTTGGATACGTCGATAAGGATGCCGTCCATGTCGAAAATCACGATTTCCACATCAAACATCGGATTACATGGCATTGAATTGCCCCAAATCTACTGGCAAGGGATTTAGCCTAACTCCCTCCCCTTGCTCTCTTAACACATCCCCTCCCCTGACTCCTTAATGAATTATCGAAATCCCAATGGTTACCGAGATAATCCGGCAACTAAAGGAATCTAAGAAGGCACCCTCATTATAATTTTTTACCCCCTAAAAAGCAATTCGACACAATTCCCATTATTAGCTCAATTATTCTGTTGACTACGGCTATTCTTCTATGTTAGAAGATAGAGTGTCTGTGTTAGGGAGTCGTGAGCAGATCGGATGAACATCTATTGAGTGGAGGGGGCTATGAAGCGTCTGTATCTTTCGGTGGTGATATTCGTTTTAGTCGTTGGATTTTCAACCATCTTATGGGCTGAAGGAAATCTCCCACTACAGGGATCCGTTGGCGTTGGGGCTCGTCTTTATGGGATATTCCCCAAAAGCGACAAGCTCCGGGGTAATAGACTCGATTTTGAAGACGGAATAGGCGGGGAAATCAACGTCACCTACCGCTTCCTGAAGTACCTCGCCCTGGAGGGAGGAATTGGCTACACGGAATTCGATATAAGAAATAAAACCTTAGGGGTTGATTGGGCAAGAATAGACGTCCTTCCCATCTCGGTGACCCTTCAATTCCGCTGGATCTCCTCGAAACCAGAAGAACTGCGATGGATCGTCCCCTATGCCTCCTTAGGGGGGGGATACTATTTCCTGGAAATCGAGGAAGAATCCGAGTTGACACGTTATTGGTTGTCCCGTGGAGTTGGGATAGATCTCGAAATCGACGATACCTTCTTCCTCCATGTAGGAGGAGGCATTGAAATCTTCCTGACCGACCATATCGCCGTTAATCTCGACGCGAAATACGCCTGGGCACAGGCGGATATAGACGAAACGCGAATCACTGGAACAACATCCCAGACACTGGGTGGTACGATCAACCTCAATAGCGCATTCATTGGCGCTGGGTTCAAATTCTTTTTTTGAGGTACCAGGCCACAGGCCATCTTGAAAAAATGAAAAAGGCAGGGCCACTGGCCCTGCTTTTTTCATAAGTGGCGACCTAAAGCCCTGGGGCTGCTATTCCAGAGATTGGGTAATCTCCCTCAACTCCCTTTTGATCTCCATGAATATCCTTTTATAAGCTTTCTTATCAAACTGTAGCTCCATCTGCTTCGCCTTATCAGGGGAATCCTTTATCTTCCTTTTAGCACCGGGGATCGTGAATAGATCTTCGTGTAATAACTTCTTGATTCTGAGAACGAGTTCGATATCCCTTTTCCGATATAACCTCTGTAAGGATCGGCTCTTATATGGTTTTATCTCCCTGAACTCCGATTCCCAATACCTCAAAACGTGGGGTTTAACGCCCGTAATCTTGCTTACTTCCCCGATTTTGTAGTAGAGTTTATCGGGAATTGATTGACCCAATCCTTCCTCTTCTTCTCCCCGTTTCAAATATCCCCTCAGGTAAATCAACAAGCTTCTAACGGTTCAGGTCATTCTTTAAAACTTGTGATGGCTTAAAGGTCAAAATTTTCCTCGCAGAAATCTCGATGTCAGCGCCCGTTTGTGGGTTTCGGCCCCTTCGGGTCCTCTTTTTCCTCACAATAAAATTCCCAAAGCCGGAAATCTTAATCTTCTCCCCCCGGTCCAGGGTCTCTTTCATGACATCGAAAATGGTCTCAACAACACGCACAGCCTCTTTTTTTGAAAACCCAACCTTTTCATAGACGCTACTAATGATATCAACTTTGGTCATCAATCATCCTCCTTTTTCAGCCCTTTTCTAAGGATCTAAGGGTACACAAACGTTTTCCTCTTATCACTTTTCGGCATCTGAATCAAGTCAAAAAAAGAGAGAAATTTGCCGGTTGGAAACCCTCCTCAAAGATGTTCCTTGGCCAATTCAGTTATCTTGGTAAATCCCAATGGGTCGGAAACGGCCATATCTGACAAAATTTTCCGATCAATGGAAACCTTTCCCCTCCTCAATCCATTGATAAATTGACTATAGGAAAGGCCGTTCGATCTTGCAGCGGCATTAATCCTCGTGACCCACAACTGCCTGAATTCCCTCTTCCTGACCTTTCTATCCCTGTAGGCATAATGCAGGGCCCGGTTTACGGCCTCGGTGGCGCTTCGGAAGAGCCTTCCCCTGCCCCCCCTATACCCCTTGGCCATTTTTAAAACCCTCTTCCTCCGTTTGGTGCCCCTGGTCCCTCTTGTTACCCTTGCCATGGCATTCCTCCTTCCACCGAGCCAGCATTGTCCCGATTAAATCCCTATGCATAGGGAATCAATTTCTTTATGGCTTTCGAGTTGGCTTTGTTCACGAGGGTGGAGGCTCTCAGGTTCCTCTTCCTCTTCCTGCCCTTTTTCGTTAAGAGATGACTCGCAAAGGCCTTTTTCCTTCTCACTTTACCGGTGGACGTCTTTCTGAACCGTTTCGCTGCTCCTCTGTTCGTCTTTATTTTCGGCACACCTTCACCTCCTTCAGCTTTGTTGCATCCCCATCAAAGCTCACAAAAGAAAGGGGAAATCCTCAAAATCCGAAAATAGGCCTGGATTTAATCGACGGAGGTTCGACTCTTACTCTTAGTACTTTGAATCGGGGCGAGGATCATGTTCATAGCCCTCCCCTCTCGCTTGGGAGCCTGCTCAACTACGCCACATTCCCTGGTAAAGTCAATGACCCGTTTCAAGATCTTCTCCCCGATATCGGGATGCATGATCTCCCTTCCCCTGAATATCATGGAGACTTTGACCTTGTTCCCCTCCTTGAGGAATCGCTCCATGTGGCGGACTTTGAACTGAAAATCATGCTTATCTGTCTTCGGCCTCAACTTGATTTCTTTCAGGTGGATGACTGTCTGTTTCTTTCTCGACTCTTGGCTCTTCTTGCTCTGCTCATACTTGAATTTCCCGTAATCCATAATCCGACAGACAGGGGGATCAGATTTCGTCGCTACTTCCACTAAATCCAAATCCATGCC
>CBDUXJ010000235.1:0-4133 GCA_965371165.1 uncultured Syntrophobacterales bacterium
CGGATGAGGTGTTACGAGGTATTACTGGAGAACTATTATCCCAAGGACCGGGTTGCCCTGGTGATTCTTCCCATGGCCATGAGGTACGCAGGGCCCAAAGAGGCCATCCATCACGCCATTGTTCGAAAAAATTACGGATGTACCCATATCATTATCGGAAGGGATCACGCTGGAGTAGGCAGTTATTACGGGACATATGATGCACAGCGGATTTTCGATGCCGTCGATGGGAATGAACTTGAAATCAAACCCATCTTTTTCGACCACGCCTTTTTTTGCAGGCGATGTGATCAAATGGTGACCCAAAAGACATGCCCCCATGATTCGACGAATCACGTCTTCTTCAGCGGTACGAAGGTGCGGGAAATTCTTCGTCGAGGTGAGTACCCTCCGCCGGAATTCACAAGGCCCGAGGTTGCCGAGGTACTGGTCCAATCCATGGGCGGCGGGAGGAGATAGGTTTTATGGCGGAAAGGGTACTGATTATCGGTCTTGATTGTGCCCCACCGGAGCTTGTGTTTGACCGATGGGTGGGGGATTTGAAAAACCTCGGACATTTGATGGAGGAGGGGATCTACGGGGAGTTGGAGAGCACCATTCCCCCCATTACGGTCCCCGCCTGGACCTCCATGATGACGGGCAAGAGCCCAGGAACGTTGGGATTTTACGGGTTTCGCAATCGGGACAATTACTCATATGATGGGATGGTCTTCGCCAATTCTCAGCACGTCAAGGAGGAGACGGTATGGGATATCCTATCCAGGGAGAGGAAGCGCTCGGTCGTTATCGGTGTCCCGCAGACCTATCCCCCCAAACCCCTCAATGGATGCCTCATCACGAGCTTCCTAACCCCGGACACCACTTGCCAATATACCTATCCCCCGGAGCTCAAGGGGGAAATTGAGGCCCTTGTGGGGGAGTACATGCTGGATGTGGATAACTTCAGGACCGATGAGAAAGACCGTCTATTGCGCCAGATCCACGAGATGACAGAGAGGCGATTCAGGGTCGCGCAGCATCTTATGACCGCCCAGCCGTGGGACTTTTTTATCGTGGTTGAAATCGGCCTCGATCGAATACATCATGGTTTCTGGAAGTTCTTCGATGAGGGACATCGCAAATACCAGCCCGGTTCGAAATATGAGGACGTGATCAAGGACTATTACCTCTCGCTGGATCGCCAGGTGGGGGAGATGCTCTCCCTCGTTGGAAAAGATACAGCTGTCATGGTGGTATCCGACCATGGGGCCAAGGGGATGGAAGGAGGAATCTGCATCAACGAATGGTTGATGGAGAAGGGGTATTTGACGTTGGAGGAGAGGCCAAAGGAGATGGTTCCTCTTTCCAAGGTCGGGATTGACTGGGATAGAACGGTGGCCTGGGGGGAAGGTGGATACTATTGCCGGCTCTTTTTGAACGTGAAGGGCAGGGAGGTTCGGGGGACTATTGAGAAGTCGAGGTACCATGAAGTTCGGGACAGACTAAAAAGAGAGTTAGAAGGCCTTACCGATGATAAGGGGAATCACATAGGGACACGGGTATTTAAACCCGAGGAGATTTATCCCGTCGTCAACGGAATCGCCCCTGACCTGATCGTCTACTTCGGGGATCTCAGGTGGAGGTCCGTGGGAAGTGTGGGAGTTGGTTCCATCCACACCTTTGAAAACGACACGGGGCCGGATGATGCCAACCATTCCCAATACGGGATATTCATCATGGAGGCCCCGGGAATGAAGGCGTGTGGAAAGGTTGAGGGGCTCCACGTCATGGATGTGGCGCCAACTGTCCTGAACCTGTTGGATCTGAGAATTCCCGAGGATATGGAGGGAAAGGTGATTGGGGGTTGAAAGAAAGTGCTGCAGTGTTGCGGTAAGAGCGGCTACCATCCTGATTCGAATATGTGATAAATTTGCGCTCAGGGCTCATTTTTTCAGTCTTTCAGGGATCTCGAAAAAAGAAGCTTGATGAAATCCATCATCTGTGGCGCGACGCCTTCGAGATCTGGGGTACATTGATTAACCGCTGTCTGAATGCCAAGGAGGAGGTACGGAATGGAAAGAGGATTTACCGTCTGGTTTACGGGGTTATCCTGTTCGGGAAAAACAACGGTCTCCCAAGGGGTAACGGAGGAGCTACGGAGAAGGGGATTGAAGGTCGAGGTTTTGGACGGGGACGTAGTGAGGACTAATCTCAGCAAGGGACTCGGGTTCAGCAAGGAGGACAGGGATACCAATATCAAACGGATTGGATTCGTATGCAAGCTCCTCTCGAGGAACGGAGTTGTGGCCATCGGGGCGGCCATCTCCCCCTATCGGGCCACCCGGGATTACAACCGTAAGGAGATTGGGGATTTCGTAGAGGTTTACTGCAAGTCCCCCCTGGATGTCTGCATAAAGAGGGATGTAAAGGGGCTTTACAAGAAGGCCTTGGCTGGGGAGATCACCAATTATACCGGTGTATCGGACCCATATGAGGAGCCATTAAATCCCGAGGTCGTGCTCGAAACGGACAAGGAGACGGAGGAGGAAAGTGTTCGTAAGGTGATAAGAAAGCTCGAAGAGCTTCGCTACATCCAGCCGGCCGCAGCCCCCCAGTACAGCGAGGAAGAAGAAGAGAAGGTTAAGAAACGGTTGGCTGATCTGGGCTATCTATAGCGATGCGGGGGCGGTATGGGACTATTCGACAAATTGCGGTTTAAGGGCAGAAGGGTGTTGGTTGTAGGCCTGGATGGGGTTCCATTCAGCCTACTCAAGAGGCTCTCGGAGGAGGGGAAACTGCCCAATTGGACCAAACTGATGAAATTGGGTTCCATGAAGCGGATGAATTCGGTTCATCCCTGTGTGTCCTCGGTGGCATGGGCCACGTATATGACGGGAAAGAATCCGGGAAAACATAACATCTACGGCTTCGTGGATCGGAACCCCGGGTCCATGGACGTCTTTATCCCAACGTCCCGGGATATGGCCGGGAAAACCCTTTGGGAGATATTGAGCGAGGCCGGAAAAAGGGTTGTGGTAATCAATGTACCCCTCACATTTCCACCGAGGGAGGTGAACGGGATCTTGATCAGTGGGTTCCTCTGTCCCGATATCGAGAAGATCGCCTACCCCAAGGAGCTGGCTGGTGTCCTGAAGGAGATTGGGTATCGGATCGATGTGGACGCTTGGCAAGCAAGGAAGTCCTTGGATAGATTTTTGGAAGACCTCCACCTGACCCTCGATAAGCGGATAGAGGCCATGTTCCACTTTCTGGAAAGGGAGGAATGGGATTTCTTTCAGCTTCACATCATGGAGACGGATCGGATTAACCATTTTCTGTGGGGGCTTTGGGAAGGGGGAGACACTCAATACGGGCCAGAATTCATCAAATATTATCAAAAGATCGATGCCATCTTGGGACGGATCAACGCTGGGCTGGAGGGGGACACCTTCCTTATTGTCCTCTCAGACCATGGATTCTGCGGTATGAAGAAGGAGGTTTTCCTTAATCATTGGCTCCAGAAGGAAGGCTGGTTAAAGTTTCGACAGGAGGCCCCTAAATCGGTCAAGGACATCCATCAGGAGAGCAAGGTTTACAGCCTTATTCCCGGGAGGATATACGTCAACTTAGCGGGGAGGGAATCCAGCGGGAGTGTTCGTTACCCCGATGAATATGAGCGGATAAGGGAGGAGGTGAGGGGGGCACTGCTGGCCATGGGAGACCCGGACTCCGGGGAGATGATCATCGAAAAGGTCTTTAAAAGGGAGGAGTTATACCAAGGCCCCCACTATAACGAAGGGCCGGATTTAGTGGCCATTCCCCACAATGGCTATGATCTGAAGGGAAATTTAGACAAGAAAGAACTGACCTATAAAGGCCCATTGGTGGGCATGCACACCTATGACGATGCCTTCCTTTACATAAAGGATGTGGAGGTTCGCAGGGGGGATAACCAGTTCGGGGTGATAGATGTGATGCCGACCATTTTGAAGCTCATGGGGGTAAGTCCCCCGGAAGATCTCGATGGCCAGCCCCTCCTCTGACCACTTCGTGCTGGGGTGTTGCAGGTTGGAGGGTAGAGGGTAGAGGCCAAGGTTAAGGTTAAGGCTAAGATCAAGGCTAGAGGATGGAGGTTAGAGGCCGAGGCGAAGGCT
>CBDUXJ010000236.1:0-4114 GCA_965371165.1 uncultured Syntrophobacterales bacterium
GAGGATGCCACCCCTCGGCCCCAGTCATCATTGACCATGAGATAGGACGACTTCGGTCCCCCGATCTCTACGATCATCTTGGCAAAAACACGTGCATTGATGTCGTCGGGAAGATTCGGACGGAAGAGCCATTTGTTGCCACCCTTCCCTGCCCTCGCGGTTATCCTGGGGTTCGTCGAGGTTTCAACGACATGGGGAACCTTCTCCTGCTTATTGATTGGCATGCCGGCCAGGGTAGCTGAGCTGCAAACGTGTCCGATGGTAGCTACAACTCTATCCCGCGTAATGATCTTTCGTGTTGCTGAAACCGATTCGGCAGGGTTGCACTTATCATCCGCCGCATACACCTTGAGGGGCCTTCCCAAGAGTCCCCCAGCAGCATTGATCTGCTCCACTGCCAGTGTCGCCCCTTTCATCGCCTCGTTCCCCAGTAATCCGACAGAACCCGTAAGGGGACCTATATATCCAATTCTGATTGGCTCTGCAGCATAGACGAGGGATGAGAAGGAAACGAACAGAAACAAGATTGTAATTACCGTTAACTTCCTCATGTGTTATACCCCCCTTTCGTTAATGACATTTTCTCATACCGACATTTATCTTATTTTTTACACCACCTCCTTCCTCAGAATTCCCGCAGTAACTTTCCGAAACCAGGAATAGATTCCAGACATCCTATCGTTCGAAGTGCTGCCCAGAAGGTCGCCTGATTGCTCGTTACCACAGGTTTCTTACAGCCATCTTCCAATCGTTCTATGATATCGAAGGTCCGGTAATTTGTACAACTAATGAAAATAGCATCCGCTGAAGGATCGTCCATGCTCTTAACAAACCGGTAGGTGTTTTCGGGCATCTCACAGCCAATAAGAAAAGCGTCCGTAATCCCCAAACCTTTTATGGCCAGGACCTCGAAACCGTTCTCCTCGAAGAATGCCCTCTCCAGTCGATTGATCACCTCGGGATAGGGTGTGACAATAACAAGCTTTCGGGCCTTCAGAGTCTTCAAGGCCCGTACAACAGCTCCTGATGTCGTCACCGACGGAACGTGAGCGGTTTTCTCGATGAGTTTTTTCAGCTCGTCCTCACCCTTTCCTCCCTGAATAAAACTCCCGGCTGTGCAGGTGAAGGCAACGACATCAACGTGGGCACTCATCAGCTCATCGGCTGCCCTTTCCACGTGTTTGATCAACCCCAGGGTGTCGTCAAAATCAGCTTTGGTGTTTCTCATTCTTGCAGCGAAGGCAACAATTCCTTCGGGAGCAATCCGATTCATTTCTGGTTCCGCAACGGTATTCACGGATGGAACTAACAAGCCGATTCTCCCCCGCCATCCATACATATTCACTCTCCCTCACCCGATCGCTTTCCGAACTGTCCGTAATTCGGGTCACCACAAGGAAAATAACCCAAATTCAATCATTTAAAAAGCAGCCTATTCTATTCACATCTTATATCCAATGTCAACCATTTTTTTACGTGCTTATAAGTACATATACACATCTTTCTAAGTCAATAACCGCAGAGACGTGGAAAGATCTCTTTACATTTCAAAAACATATTTTGAGCAGCGAAGAGCGACCTTTTCACGTAACATCCTTACATCAGGCTCTCTCCCTCGAAAACGGCAGAGGCCGCTTCGACTCCCATCCCTACTTTCTTAAGGAAACCCACTTCTTTGAGCGCTCCTTCAAATGCCCGCAGCGTCGGTAAAATAAAATCGGGAGAAGCGGTCATTCCCATATGTCCGATACGCCAGATACCCGTAGTCAGCTTCTCAAGCCCTGCCGATATCATAATATTGTACCTGTCCCTCACGATATCAATTATCTTCCTGCTATCCACTCCCTCCGGAACGGTTATCGCTGCGAGCGTGTCGGAGGCAATTTCCTCCTCGGGAAACATCTCCAGGCCAAGTGCCCGAACAGCCTCCCGCGCGGCCTTTGCGGCAATTCGATGACGTTTGAACCTATTCTCAACTCCCTCTTCCAGCGCCATATCGACGGCTTCACGCAAGGCAAAAACGGTATGGACGGGCATGGTTATCGGCTGTCTTCGGAAACCAAAAATCATATCTCCCCCCCGCTCAGACGGGATCCACATCGTTTTCCAGCGGTACACATCGTAGGCGAAATCCGTGGCGGGGGCCTTTCTCCCTTCCATCACCTTCCATGCCTTCTTACTAACGGATAGAATGGCCAAGCCGATAGGGGCTGCAAGGCATTTGTGAGACGCCGCCGTGTTTATGTCAAGACCCCACTCGTCGGTTTTTATATCCGCGCCACCCAGGGAGGAAACCGTGTCCACGATAAAGAGAACGTCGTATTTTTTCGCCAGCTTCCCCAGCTCCTTAATGGGATACATGCACCCGGTCGTTGTTTCATTATGGACAACCGTAATGGCCTTGAACCCCCCTTGGCCAAGGACCGCCTCCACCTCTTTTAGATCGATATTCTTCCCCCATTCAACCGGGAACTCGATTGCCTCTCCCCCGACACGCTGTACCATCTCCCTCATCCATCCACCGAATATACCGGCAACGATACAGAGGACTTTGTCCCCGCATTCGATCAGGCTGTTGATTGCGGCTTGCATCCCGACCCTGCCCGAACCTGGAACGGCGACGATCTCGTTTTCCGTCTGATAAACCTTCCGCAATTTGATTAAGGTGGCATCCAGGACATCTACGTTGAACTTGGGATCATGGTGGTTGTAGCTTCGTTGAATCATTGCGAAGATGACCCTCCACGGAATCTCCGTAGGGCCCGGAATCATTAAGAGGGGTTTTTCCCTTGCCTGGGAAAATAATTTTCCGACATCCAACTCCATTTCACACCTCCATAGCTTTCCTGATGACCGTCCAATTCATGAAATTTTACCAATAAGACAGTCCTGATTGAAGAGTTCATCGATATTGAATCTTACGAGACCTCAATAATCGTTTTCTGTGGCGTGGTGAGCAAATCACACCCTTCCTCAGTGACGACGAGCATATCTTCAGGAGCAAAGCCCCCCAATCCCCATATGTAGTATGGCGTCTCAACGGCCAATACCATATTTTTCTCCAGGGGCATCTCGTTTTTCGGGGATAGTATGGGCGCCTCATGGGCATCCAGCCCTATCCCGTGACCCACATGGTGCCTTCTGTAGTCCGTGTATCCCGCTTTAGGTGGAATACCTACGGCTTTATTGAAGATGTCGCATATCCTGACGCCGGCCTTTACCTCCCCAACTGCTGCCTGTAGGGCTTTGAACGTGATGTTGTAGTAGTCCTTTATCTCCTGCGACGCCTTTCCCAAGACCGCATGACGAGCAATATCGGAGACGTATCCCTTATAGGAAGTGGAGGCATCAATCCTTACCAGTTCACCCTCCTTCAGTGCCCTATCGGTGGGCAGGCTTATCCCGTATGCCCCCCTTCCGGAAAAGCCTATCTGAACGTATAAGGTATCCACACCCTCGGCATTAACCGTCTCCCTGAATATCCTGTCAAGGGCTCTTTCGGTAATCCCCCCCTTTAATGAGTTGAAGACGCCTTGAATCCCCTTTTCAAGGGAATCCGCTGCCTTCTTCAATCGTGCTATTTCCTCGCTGTTTTTAATCATCCGGAGCTTTACCAGAATATCGGAAGCATCGGTGAACTGAGCACGGGGAAACCTCTCCTGTAACCATTTATGTGTGGATACCGGGAGGTATCTCTCCTCGATCCCGATTGTTCCCGACTGGCATCCCAATTCCTCGATGGCCCGGGCTAACCCCTCGGTAGAGCTTGATACAATTCTGTCGGAAAATTCCTCCGCCCCCTTAACATAGAAGAAACCCGGAAGGAGGACCCTCTCAAAGGGTGTGGGAAAATCAATAAACATAAACCTCTCGGAATGGGAAGCCACCAAGTATTTCTCCCGATCGTCTCGTGAAGGTATTACGGCAAAGGTCTGTAAATCTGAAGTGATCGAGCAGTCGAATGAATGGAAGTTTGAAGCGTAATAGACGTGCTTCGGTAGATTGATGATAAGAACATCGATGCCTTTTCCCCCCATTAATGTCCTTGCCCTTTCAAAATCCATCATTGCCAAATCCTCAGACCCCTTGTTCATCATTGATCTTCCCCTTTCTT
>CBDUXJ010000237.1:0-4076 GCA_965371165.1 uncultured Syntrophobacterales bacterium
CAACTCCTGCCGGCCATCGCCCAAGCCATACTGGGATTGTATGCAACCTTTAAGGAGTATAACTGCCGGACGGCCGAGATCAATCCCCTCGTCTTAACCAAGGATGGGAAGATCTTTGCCGCGGATTGCCGTATGTCCATCGATGACTCATCGGTATTTCGCCATCCCGAACTGGGCATCGAGGTCTCGCGCGAGTCCTCCACCCCTCCAACGGAGTTGGACAGGATAGCCTGGCAAATCGAGGAAGGGGATCTCCGGGGAACGTGCTATATCGCACAAATGATCCCAGAAATCAAGGAGCTGGGCGTTGTGGGCTACCATGGGATAGGAGGAGGCGGCGCCATTTTGGGGGTGGATGCCTTGAACCGACAGGGATTGAAGATCGCCGACTACGCCGATACCAGTGGAAACCCAACGGCTGCAAAGGTCTACCGAGCGGTCAAAGTCATCCTGTCCCAGGTCGGCATCGAGGGCTATATGCTCGGAGGGTTCATCGTGGCGAACCAGGAACAATGGCATCATGCCCATGGGGTGGTAAAAGCCCTCAGGGAGGATCTGATGGATAAGCCTGGGTTTCCCGTTGTGCTCCTGCTCTGCGGCAACAAGGAGAAAGAGTCTCTTGAGATTTTGCGGGAAGGGACGAAGGATTTGCCGGCACGGGTCGAGATCTATGGAAGCGATCGCGTGTATGAAACCGAATTCTTGGCCAAAAGGATGAAGACCCTCATCGAGGAATATCGAAGGGAAAGAGGGGTTAAGGAGGGGTAGACCGATGATAGAATTTGAGGAAAGGACCATAAAAATAATCATCGATGATAGCAAATGCCGCGACTGCAAAACGCATGTGTGTGCCGAGGCATGCAAGACCTACGACCGAGGAATCCTGGTGATCAAGGATGGCAAACCTGCCCCAGCAGGGGATGCGGAGTTCACGAAACGCGTCGGCACGGAATGTCTGGCATGTGAGTACGAGTGCTGGTTTAGGGGAAATAAGGCAATCAAAATAGAGGTCCCGATCGCTGGATTGGATGAGTACCGGAGAAAACACGGATTAACCTAAAAGGTGGTGAGGAAAATGGCTATTCTATTGGAAAAAGAGACAAAGGTATTGGTTCAGGGGATTACGGGTAGGGAGGGATCGGCACGGGCCGCATTTATGAAAGGCTATGGCACGAAGGTGGTAGCCGGAGTTACCCCCGGGCGTGGCGGAGAGGAAGTGGCCGGGATACCTGTCTATAACACGGTGGAGGAGGCCGTCGGCGCCCAGGGGTCCGTAGACGCCAGCGTCACCTTCGTACCCGGGCCGGCCCTCAAGTACGCCGTTCTGGAGGCCATGGATTCAGGAATTCCGTTTATCGTGATGCCAGTAGAACGGGTTCCCCTCTATGATATTCTCGAGATGATGGCCTATGCCAAACTGAAGGGGACTCGCCTGTTGGGCCCTGGTGCAATCGGTATTATCAGCCCCGGAATCGCTGTTGCCGGCTGGCTCGGGGGTACCCCGGAATTCGCCAAAAGGGTATTCGTACCTGGCCCCGTTGGGGTTATCTCCAGAAGCGGTGGACAGTCCGGCACGGTCCCGTGGACCATCAAGGAAGCAGGACTGGGTGTCAGTACGGTATTGCATATCGGAACAGAGCCGGTCGTGGGGCAGTCAATGGGGGACATACTTCCCCTCTTCCAGGAGGATGAGGATACCAAGGGCGTCGCCATCTTCGGGGAAATTGGCGGCCCCTATGAGGAGGAAGCTGCAACAGCAGTGCGGGAAAAGAGATTTACCAAACCTCTTGTCGTCTACGTCGCCGGTGCGTGGGCCCCTGAAGGCATGCGATTCTCCCACGCGAGCAGTATCGTCGAGAGGGGAAGGGGATCGGCCAAGGACAAGATCCGCTCCCTCAAAGAGGCCGGAGTCCACGTCGTTGACAGACCCGATGAGATCGCTCCAACCCTGAAGCGATTAATCAAAGCCTAATTGATGAACGTTTACCAAGACCTTAAGAGGAGGTGCTCCAATGACTGTAATGAGATCCGTTTTTTATGTTCCTGGAAACAACGAAAAATTGGTTTCCAAGGCTCCCTCCATTCCAGCCGATATCATTACCCTGGACCTGGAGGATTCCGTTCCCCCCGCGGAGAAACAGAAAGCCCGTGAAATGACCAGGGAGAACCTGAAATTCGCGGGATCGGGTGGAGCCATCGTTTACGTTCGAATCAACAATTGGGAGACGGAGATGACCAACGACGACTGCGAGGCAGTGGTCCATGAGGGACTTTCAGGTGTTTGCCTGGCCAAATGCGGTGGGCCGGAGCACGTCATCCGCCTCGATTGGAAATTGGAGGAATTGGAGCGAAGGAGAGGCTTGGAGGTAGGCAGCATCGCCATCCAGCTCCTGGTTGAGACGGCCAAGGGGGTGATCAACGCCTATCCCTCGGCGATAGCCAGCAAGCGGGTCAACTCTCTCATCTTTGGCGCGGTTGACTACACAAAAGACATGAGGGTAAAGCTCACCTCCGAGGGAGAGGAGCAATACTATGCCCGGGCTCACACGCCTGTCGCGGCCAGGGCGGCGGGCTGCATCGCCATCGATTGCCCCTTCGTGGCGTATAAGGATATAGAGGCCTTTGAGAAGAGCACCGCCTTCGGGCGACAGCTGGGCTATGAGGGAAGGATGCTCATTCACCCGAGCCAGATCGAGCCCTCTCACCGGATCTATATGCCATCCGCGGAGGATGTGGAATGGGCACAGGGGGTAGTGAAGGTCTTTGAGGAGGAGGGAATTGCCAAAGGAGCGGCGGCCGTCACCTACCAGGGGAAGATGGTGGACACCCCCGTTTATGAAAATGCGAAGACGGTTCTCGCCACCATGGAGGAGATATCCGCCATGGTGGCTCAGCGGAAATAGATCTCCAATAGTTTCACTATTCCAACAAAGCCTCGAGAGAAGATAGTGAACTGGAAGGAATCTGGAAAATCTACCCTCGGGGGTTGTATGAAAGGTTCAGTCCTTCGATATATCAGTCGCTAGCGAGCTTACTGTGACTTTAGCTGAGTCCTCAAGGGTTCAGCCGGAAGTCCCCGGATTTAGTGTTGCACTGAGGGATCATCCTCAAAAGCATAATCCCGTAAAGAACGGATTACCCTACGAGCATTGAAACGAAGGGCAAGGGGGTTCTTGCCTTATTGTGAGGTTCGGGGAATGCGAGTTATGGTAATCGGCCAAGGACCCTTCGGCGAGAAAGTACTGGAGGCCTTGATCCAAAGGGGCGAGGAGGTGGTCGGGGTCTTCTGCCCTCCGGATAAAAGGGGGGAGGCAATGGGGGAATTGGCCAAAAGATCCGGTATCTTTCTCCTTCGCCCAAACCAGATGAAGGACCCCCAAGTATATGATGGGTATGTACGATTGCACCCGGACTTGTCAATGTTGGCATTCGTCACCGATATCATCCCCGAAAGGCTACTGCGTATCCCTTCCTTGGGGACTATCTGTTACCACCCTTCCCTTTTGCCCAGGCATCGAGGGGCCAGCGCCATCAACTGGGCCATCATCCAAGGCGATACCCGTACCGGCCTCACCATTTTTTGGGTCGACGAGGGCATCGATACCGGTCCCATTCTGCTCCAGAAGGAGGTTGAAATTGCTCCTGACGACACCACGGCCTCGCTTTACTTTAACGCCCTCTTTCCCATGGGCGTAAAGGCAATGGTAGAGGCCGTTGAATTAATAAAAAGGGAGAGAGCACCGAGGATTTCCCAGGATGAATCCAAGGCGACCTATGAACCCCCATGTGACGAGAGCGTTGCCTCTGTTGACTGGAAGAAGTCTTCCAAAGATCTGTATAATCTAATCAGAGGCTGTGACCCGCAACCGGGTGCCCACACGACCCTCAAGGGGAAGAAGGTGAGGCTCTATGATGCCAAACTGCATCTCGTGGCCACGGAAAAACCCCCGGGGGAGATACTCTCCATCGAAAAAGGAGGTGTACGGGTAGCGGGGAAGGATGGTTTTATCGAAATCGGCAGGCTCAGGCTCGATAAGGGAGAAAAGGTGGGGCCAATGGAATTCGCCCAATCGGTC
>CBDUXJ010000238.1:0-3990 GCA_965371165.1 uncultured Syntrophobacterales bacterium
AAAGCCGTGGCGCTCTGCGTCGAAGGATAGAAGTACGCTGCAATGACTAAGGATGCAGCGCAACGCAGCCCTTCGGCTTTGCTCAGGGCCGTGAGCATGTCGAACGGCAGATGGACTTTTTACGAAGCCGTCAAAGGGTTTTTTACTTGCCGAGGGGTCTGAAACGACGATGCATACCATAATGGATTTAATAGGGAACGAATTGGCCAAGGTTGAAGATGAATTCAAGAAGAACTTGAAATCCGGAGTCCCCCTCATCTCGGAGATCGGCGAACATCTATTGTTAAGCGGGGGGAAACGTTTCAGGCCTACCATACTCCTTTTATCCGCTAAATTATGCGGTTATCAAGGCAGACGCCAGATCCAAGTCGCCAGTGTAATCGAATTCATTCACACCGCCAGCCTGCTCCATGACGATGTCGTTGATGACGCCGAATTGAGGCGTGGTAATAAATCGGCCAACTCCAGATGGGGTAACGAGGCCAGCGTTTTAGTGGGAGATTTTCTCCTCTCAAAATCCTTCTTCCTTATGGTGGACGATGGGGACTTAAAGATTCTGAACACCATCTCCAGGACAACTACTAAAATGGCAGAGGGGGAAATCCAAGAACTCATGAAGGCCAGCAACCTTTCCGTTACCGAGGACGAATACCTCTCCATCGTAACGAATAAAACCGCCTCGCTTATTTCAGCGACCTGCCAGATTGGGGCAATTTTGGGCGGTGTCGACGGGAAAAAAGAAGAAGCCCTCGCGAATTTCGGAATGAATCTGGGTATTGCATTCCAATTGATGGATGACAGTTTGGATTATACCTCGACGGAGAAGAGATTCGGGAAGGAGATCGGCATCGACCTTCAGGGAGGAAAGATCACCCTCCCATTAATTTACACCCTTCGAAGCTGTTCACCCCCGGAAAGGAAGAAGGTTGTAGAGATCGTTCTCTCCGAAAGCTCAGATGAACGGGCGTTTCTGAGCGTGGTGGATCTCATCAACAGATACGGTGGGATTGAATATACCCTGGAGAAGGCCAGGGGATATGTAGCAAAAGCTAAGGGAAACTTGGATTGTTTTCATCCTTCCAGGGAAAAAACAGCCCTTCTGGCTATGGCCAATTATGTCGTTGAACGAACATGGTAGTGACGAAAAGATCCTCCCTATGGACCTCCCCTTAAGATGGCTCAAATATGGCCTGCCGTTTCTTATAGTAATTTTAATCCAATCCCCCATAGGTTGTAAAAGAGAGGCCCCTAAGGAGAAGAGGCCTCTGGCTCCTGATTTCACCTTGGCCTCCGTCGATGGAAAAACCATAACCCTCTCCCAGTTGAGGGGGAAGGTAGTCCTACTCGATTTCTGGGCAACGTGGTGTGCCCCCTGCCGACTGGCCATACCCCACCTAAACGGTCTATACAAGGCTTATCGGGGAAGAGGCCTGGAAATCATCGGGCTAAGCCTGGATAAAGGGAGTCCGGAACGTGTTAGAAGGTTCGCCGTCAATATGGGCATCGAATACACCATCATCATGGCCGATGATGACCTGGTTAAGAATTACGGCATATCCCCCATCCCGACTACCTATCTCATAGACCAGGAGGGCTACATCACCAATAAATGGGTTGGATTCAGTCAAAATCTCATGAGTAAGATCGCTGCTGAAACCGAAAGGCTCTTATCGAAGGAAGATAGTTAACCCTCGCCAATTTTCCACCACCGCTTGATTTCGCCCATCCCCTCCTGCATCTTTTCATTACGGGTTCGCGGAGCGGGTTATCCCTCGCTGAATTACCTCATCGGCGGGATATTATCCTTCTTTCCATTGATGCGGTGATAACAGGGAGGCAACCCCTTCCTTGAAATCACCTCCCAGAAAGGAGAGGGGTTCTTCTCCAGGGAGGATATGCGACGATATCCATGGTGGAGAGTCAAGGACAGAGGTAAAGAGGCTTAGGCTTTCTGAGGTGCTGCTTCTCCTTCTTGCCGCTCCTCCTCGGGCTCTTCCTCCCGAAAGACCTCTATTACGCTTCTCACCTCGATGCCAGCCTCTTCGAGCGCTCTCTTAATATCCTTTGCCTTGACCCGTTTCGCCTTGACGATGAAATTAACCCTTTCGGCCAATCCATAACCCTCCTGAAAGGGCCTACTTCCCAAGCCCCTACCTTCCCCTTAACCCTTCCGCTCCTGCTGCCATTGATGAAGGGATTTCAAGTAACTATCGACCACCCTATGGGGATCCAGGTTGAGCGCCTTGGCGTACTCCATGATGAATCCCCTGAGGTAGACCAGCGCGGGAAGGTTTTCGAAATTCTCCTCCTCAAGCCACTCCAAGTTCTCCCTGTTAATCTTGGTTTTTTGGGATATCTGTTTGAGGTCAATACCCATGGATTCCCTAATTCCCTTCAGACTGCTTCCCGTAAATCTGAACCCGTCGGGGAATGGAATATCCGTCGGTTTTTCCCGAACAGGACTGGTTTCTCGAATATCGGGGGTCCCGGGGGGCTCCCCTGAGAAGGCCCTTCCCCCAAGGCCATCCAGCTTTCGGTTATACTCCGATCTCAATCTCTCATCCGCCAAACCCAGATAGGCTTCGTCTATGAGGGCATTGATCCTCTCGAGCTCTTCGGGTTCCAGAAGGGAATAGGTGGCCACGGAATTGGAGCTGAAGATCTCCTTTTCCCTCCGGTAGGCCTTTTGGATCTCTTCCGTCGAAGCCCCCCTGCCGACCTCCAACAACTCATAATAGGTCTGATCTTTGATTCGTTTCATCCCTCGGAACTGAACAGAAATGGCTTACCAGTGATCAATTTCAAGGTGATCTCGTTGATGCACTTAGAAGCCCTGGATTGGGGAAATTCCAAGACCAAGGGTTTCCTCCTTTGTATCGATTGCCATACGTCGTTATCGTAAACGATATAACCCAGGTACTCCATGGATATTCCGAAGTATTTCAAAAAGGCACTCTGCATGGACAATCCGATATTAACATCGCTCTTGGTCCTGACCTGATTGACGATGAGCTTCGGCCTGAAACTCTCCAACTCCCGCTCCAACCTGAGGCCAATGGATTTATCGATCTTCCCCGCCAATTCAATGATATCGAAGGGTGTTTTGATGCTCCGTTCGTTCCTCTGATCCATCGCCATTTCGATAATATCCTTCACCCCGAAATGAGAAATGACCCTTTTCACCTTCCGGAAGAATGCGCTTTTGATAAAGCGATAAGTGTTTTCTATGCAGGTTGGCTCCGGAGTAACCACCAATATTTCATTCTCGGACATAAGGAAGAAGTCCAACACATTGAAGGAGTTCCCAGCTCCCAGATCCAGTATAATATAGTCGGCGTCCAAAGAATTGATATGCCGGATCAGCTTCCACTTCAGCGGTTCCTTTGGATTTGCCGCGTTAAGAAGGTCTTGGGCGCCGACGACCAATCCCAGGTTCGGGATATCCGTATCCACAACGACATCTCGAATGCCTTTAACCTTCTTGTTGATGAAATCGGACAAGGTTCGCTGGGGAAAGGAAAGGCCTAAAAAGGTATGGATATTAGCGCCTCCCAAATCGGCATCAATCAACACCACCTCCTCGGCGAACCTGGAAAGGCAGATCCCTAAATTGACGGCAATGAAGGTCTTGCCACTTCCCCCCTTCCCTCCGCCAATAGTCCATATGGATCTTGGACCCTTCCTCCCTTCACTTCTCTCACGTTGAACTGCGGAAAAAGACTCCATTAAATCTTTTTCTCCTGAACTCTATAACTTATTGTACACTGCTCCCGTTTCCGTAAGCTGGTCCTTTTGCGATACCGGGTCCCATTGGCCCTGCCACGCAAACATCATGCCTATCCTGACCAGCACAAATAGTTGTTCATTTTCTATAGGATATGGAGGTCTTTGTCAAGCCAACTCTGATGGTCTTGTAAAAAGTCATAAATCAGACGGCACAGTAAAAAGCTCCAGATGCAAGGCGCGCGAATCTTTAGGAATGAGGCGTAC
>CBDUXJ010000239.1:0-3987 GCA_965371165.1 uncultured Syntrophobacterales bacterium
GCGCCTTGCATCTGGAGCTTTTTACTGTGCCGTCTGATTTATGACTTTTTACGAAGCCGTCAACTTTAAATCGATAAGAGGGAAATCTCACTGGGGGAGGGGGATCCCGCCTAAGACTCTACCTTATCGTAGCTTTCCGTAGGGTTTGGCCTTTATCGGTGATTCGTTCCCCCTCCCCTCTTATATTTGGTTTCGACCCCCTCCAGAAATTTCAAGACTCTTTCCGCCGTCAGCTTTCCATCATGGATACAATCGCTGATACCTATGCCGCGGTAGCCGCACCCCGTTAGGTAAAGGCCCGGATAGCGGAGAAGCTCCTTTTCCAGGTGGCTCAACCTTTGGGCATGCCCGAGCGTATACTGGGGCATTGACTTATCCCAACGGTATATCTGAGTTAGGATAGGATGAGCCGTTATCCCCATGATATCCAGCAATTCCTTCCGAACCATATCGATTATCACCTCATCTTCTATCCCCACTAAATCCTCGTTTTGCGCACCTCCCACAAAAGCCCTCAAGAGAACGGAATCAGGCGGGGACCGATGGGAGAACTTTACCGATGTCCAGGTGGAGGCCATGATCTTCCGCTTCTCGGCTCGGGGGATGACAAACCCGAATCCATCTAAGGGGTGATGGATTTCAGTCTGACGGTAGGCCAGCGAGATAGTAGCCGTCGAGACATAGGGAATGGAAAGGAGCACTCCCGATAAGGTCTCGGCTAAACCCTGGAGTAGCTCTGCCGTGATATAAGTCGGGGTAGCCAAAACGACACAATCAGCCCCCAGTGTCTCGCCACTCTCCAGGTTGACCTCATAGGCGGAATTATTAAGGAAGGCGGTATCCCTGAGACGATTTATACAGATCACTTTTTTGTCGGATAGAAGCGACCGCTTATCAAGCCGAGTTTTTAGGGTCTCGGTTAATTCCATCATTCCATCTATAAGGGTCATGAACATCGTCCTTTTCCGGCCGGAACCCTTCTGAGCGAATTCCGCGGCCATCTTCCTTCTGGCCAACATCCCCAGTATGAGACTCCTATACTCCTCTTCCAACTGTATAAAACGGGGGAATGTACTGCTGAGGCTCATGGTCTCGGGGGTGCCAGCATGAATTCCGGCGACGAGGGGCTCAGCTATTTTTTCGAGGGCTTCCTTTCCCAGCCTTCGCTTGACGAACTGGGCTAGGCTCTCTTCTTCAACGGATCGCTTCCTGGGGAGGAAAAGGTCCATGGCCATGCGGAACTTCCCCGAAAGAGAGATGAGGGTGCTTTTGAGAAAGTGGGTTAGGCTTGTAGGGATCATGAGCATGAAGCCCTCCGGCAGCTCGTGTAGCTTCCCCCTCGAGAGGATGAAGACCCTTCGGTTCCCCTCATTGGTGCAGAGAAGGCGATCGCCCAGGCCGAGTTCCTCACAGAGCTGTATGGTCCATGGCTTTTCGGAAAGAAAACAGTCCGGGCCGCCTTCAATGATGAAACCGTCAATCTTTTCCGTGACGATGCATCCCCCGAACCGCTTCTCCTTTTCGATCAGGATTACCTCAATATCGAGCTCTGACCGGGCGACTTCCTCTTGAAGATAATAGGCGGCGCTGAGCCCTGACATCCCCCCTCCTATAACGACCACTCGTTTCAATTCTTCACCTCCGTCTGATCATGAGCGCTCCACGTTACGTTCGCAAGGTGCTCATGCACAATGTGGGAAAGGGCCTCGATGAATTTATCAGAGTCATTCAGGGATGGAGACCGCCGGAATGACATCCCCATCGATTCGGCCTGCTGCTTATAGAGGATATCGATATCATAAAAGGTTTCCACGTTGTCGCTCACAAACCCTACCGGCACTATCAGGACGTCCCTATGGCCCTCTCCCATCAGCTCTCGTAGGACAGCGCTCACCTCCGGATCCAGCCAGTCCCCCGGTTTCCCTTCTCCGCTCTGAAAAGCCAGTCGCCAAGGGAGGGGACCCGTAATCCCTACGATTCCCCTGATCGTTGCCTCGATCTGCTCCACATAGGAATCCCCAATGATGCCTCTCTTAGGGAGACTATGGGCACTGAAGATGATATAGACCCTATGGCGTACTTCGACGGGGAATTGAAGAAGCCCCTCTTTAAGCTTTTCTGCTAGGGCTTGAAGGAAAAGGGGATGCGTGTTCCATCCTTTTACTATCGAGACTTCTATTTCACCCTTCGAAGCGGCGATTGCCCTTTGTAATTCAACCACGTATGGCTCGGTGCTCATTTTAGACTGGTAAGGGCTGAGGCTGAGAGCAACAACACGACGGATCCCATCTCGGAGGATTTCCCCGAGGGTCTCAGCGATGAAGGGGTGCCAATGTCTCATTCCCACATAAACTTTGAACCTCGGGGCTTGCGCGTTCAGGTTATTTTCAAGGGCACTGGCCTGTCGAAAGGTGATCTCAGGAAGGGGGGAACATCCCCCAATGAGCCGGTATCGCCGCTTTGCCTCCTGGAGCCTTCGGGTGGAAACCCCTCCACCCAATACTTTTTGAAGGAAAGGCTCCACTTCCTCCGCCGAACTGGGCCCGCCAAAGGCCAAAAGAAGGACTCCGATGGAGGAGTGAGATTGATCCATTTCCCCTTATCTGTTACTCAATCGATGAACGGTTTCCACCATGAAGATTACATTTTCCACAGGGGTCTCCGGGAGGACTCCATGCCCCAGGTTAAAGATATAACCTGGGCGATTTCCCGCTGATTCCAGGATCTTCCGGACGTGTCCCTCGATCACCTGGCATGAGGCCAAGAGCACTGAAGGGTCCAAGTTCCCCTGAATTCCCACATCATAGCCCAAACGTTCCCATGTCCCTCCCAAATCCGTACGCCAATCGATGCCTATTACATCCCCTCCCGCCTCCTTGATGAGATGGAGAAAACCGCTGGTCCCTACAGAGAAATGGATGAGGGGAACCTTTGCCTCCACCTCCTGGATCACCCTCCTGGAATAGGGAAGGACATGCGCCTCGTAGTCCGAGGGACTTAGACAACCAGCCCATGAATCGAATAGCTGAAGCGCCTGGGCCCCTCTCTGGACCTGGGCCCTCAAATATCGGATGGTTACCTCCGTCAGTTTTTCCATGAGAAGATGCCATAAGGAGGGGTCTCCTAACATCAACCCTTTCGTCTTCGAATACTCCTTGGAACGTCCCCCCTCAATGAGATAACTGGCCAATGTGAAAGGGGCCCCTGAGAATCCGATGAGCGGAATCCTTCCCTCGAGCTCTCGCCGCACGATTTCAATGGCCTTCAAGAGGAAGGGAACGTGCTGCTCGGGCTCAATGAGGTTAAGTCTGTCGATATCCCCTCTATCCCTGAGGGGGTTCCGAATCATGGGCCCGCCACCCTTGGTGAACTCCAGTTGGATTCCCATTCCCTCCAAGGGGAGAAGGATGTCACCAAAGATGATAGCGGCATCGACCCCCAGTTTTCGGACGGGAAGTAGGGTAACCTCAGCTGCCAAATCAGGGGATTTACACATGTCGAGAAAATTGACTTTACGCCGGATTTCTCGGTATTCCTCCATGTATCGCCCGGCTTGGCGCATCAACCAAACGGGGGTAAATTCCGTCGGTTCCCTTCGGCAGGCCCTCAAAAAGACGTGATCTTCCCCCATGAAATCATCCCTATCGGATACAGTCTAAAGGTTGATTTGGCCAGACATATCAACGAAATATACCATATACCGAAGGACGGTTGTCAACCTTATTTTCCATTTGGAATTTCCTGAGTTTTATGGGGAGTATTTTTGTAACCTATTGATTATGGACTCAGGGCTCTGTTCCAACTGGAATATTGGAATAATGGAAGGATGGAATGATGGGGTAAGAAGAAGAAAAATAAGAATCTGTTGTTTCCGATTTTGATACTCATTATTCCACTATTCCAACACTCCATCATTCCAATTCTCCAGCGGATTACGCTCATGGGCAACGGGTTCCCTCTCGAAACTTAGGAAACTGGTTTACTTAG
>CBDUXJ010000240.1:0-3974 GCA_965371165.1 uncultured Syntrophobacterales bacterium
AGATAGGAATCTCACCTTGATCGGGATGCCGGGTGCTGGTAAAAGCGTGGTGGGAAAACGCCTGGCTCGCTCCCTCTCCCTTCCTTTTCTTGACACGGATCAATTGATCGAAGACCGCTGGGGGTGTTCTCTGCAGGAGATCATCGATTCCGAGGGATTGGAGGCCTTCCGCATCAAGGAGGAGGAGACGATCCTCTCCCTCAATGTAGTGAGGCATGTGATATCCACAGGGGGAAGTGTAGTCTACTACCCGCGGGCCATGGCCCATCTGCAAGATCTGGGGTGGATCCTCTGGCTGGATCTACCCCTTGAGGAACTCGAAAAGCGGCTGGCCAATGCCGTTGAGGGTCGAGGGATTGTCCGAACCCCTAACCAGAGTCTGGTCGACCTCTATCGTGAAAGGAAACTTCTCTATGAGCGTTACGCCCAGATCAGGGTGGAGACCCTGGACAAAACGGATCAACAGGTAGTCCAGGAAATTCTGGAATGTCTGCATCTCGAAGAGGCAGTTCACGGGCCTTGAAGCGAGGTTTTCTCGCATCGGAAGCCTCCAGTTCGATAACGGGCGAAAACGGAACGGAGACCCACTATAAGCGTCTCGGTTACCAGGAATGACAAAAAACATGATCAAGCTCGTTGATGTCACCAAAATTTATCACCAGGGCAGTCAGCATGTGACGGCCCTGGACCGGGTGAATATGGAGGTTCCACGGGGGGAATTTCTCGCAATTATTGGGCCCAGCGGGTGTGGCAAGAGCACCCTCATAAATCTTCTCGGAGGCCTGGATATTCCCACAGATGGTGAGGTTATCATCGACGGCGTTAACCTGGCCGATATGGATGATGACCGGCTGACTCACTTCAGGAGAGAACGGGTGGGCATTATCTTTCAGTTCTTTAACCTGATTCCCATCTTGGATGTACGGGAAAACGTGGCTCTCCCCTTTCTGATCAAAGGAATGCCGCTAAAAGAGGCCAATAAGAGGGCCACGGAGCTTCTCCAAATGGTAGAACTCCTGGAGCGCCAGAACCACCACGCTCAAGACATTTCGGGAGGAGAGATGCAGCGGGTGGCCATTGCGAGGGCTCTTATCAACGATCCGGATATCATCCTGGCCGACGAACCAACCGGCAACCTCGATTCCAGAACCGGGAGGAGAATCTTGGAGATCCTCTCTCGCCTGAAGACCGATTTGAAAAAAACCGTCATCCTTGCTACCCATAGCAACGACGCAGCGGAGTTCGCGGACCGCCAACTGATGATGCGGGATGGACGGTTGCACGGGGAGGGAGAGATCGAGCATTGATCCATCTGGTCCGCCTATTTTCCCTCCGACATTTCTTCCGCGAAAAGTGGAAATCGGGCCTGACTATCGCCGGCATCGCCCTTGGCGTGGCGGTCTTCATCAGCATTCGGATTTCCATCAACAGTTCGCTGGGCGCCTTCAAGAGTACAGTCGATCACGTGGCCGGAAAGACCCACCTCGAGGTCACTTCCCGCAGCAAGGCATTCGACGAAAACCTCTTTCTCCAGGCAAAAAGCACGAAGGGCATTCTGGCGGCGACTCCCGTTGTTCAGTACGTGGCCCAGTGTAGCCAGCCTATCAACGAGCCCCTCCTCGTCCTGGGCATCGATATCTTCAGCGATCAACGGTTTCGGGCCTACCGATTGAAAGAAGGAACCGAGAACAAGAATCTCCTCGAGTTTCTCCTCGAGCCCAAGACCATTGCCATTACCAAAACCTTTGCCGAGAAATTCGGATTGGATCAGGGATCAAAGCTGAATCTTCTCATCGGGTCGAGAGAAGTCTCATTCACCGTCAAGGGAATCATGGATGAAGAGGGTCCGGCCAAGGCCCTGGGGGGAAATTTCGCCATCCTGGACATCGCCCATGCACAGGAGGCCTTTGACAAGGTTGGCCTCCTGGACCGAATCGATCTGCTCGTAAACCCTCAGGCTTCCCTGGAGACGGTTGCAGCGTCCCTGAGAGAAAACCTTCCTCCCAACATCGTGGTTCGTCGACCTCAGACCCGTAACAATCAAGTGGAAAACATGATCAGTGCCTTCAGGCTGAATCTGACGGCGCTCAGTTTCATCTCCCTCTTTGTGGGTATGTTTCTAATCTACAATTCCATGTCCATTTCCGTGATTCGGAGACGTCGGGAGATAGGGATCCTCAGAAGTCTGGGGGTTTCCCAGAATCAGATCCTCACCCTGTTTCTCACCGAGGGTGCCATCCTGGGGTTTCTGGGTGCGATCTTGGGAATCGGGATCGGTTTGGTTATGGCAAAGTTCACCTTGGCTTCTGTCTCCAGAACGGTTACTGCCCTGTACATCCTGGTTAAGGCTGAACACCTGAACATACAACCGGTAACCCTCATTCTGGGAGTACTGATTTCCGTCGTGATTTCTACCATATCGGCGGCAGGGCCTGCCTGGGAGGCGGCCCGGACCAAGCCCAGTGAGGCCCTGTCCCTGAACAACCTTGAGCGGAAGGTGTGGGTTCATGTGGGAACGTTTCTATTGTTTGGACTGGGGGCCTTGTTTCTCGCACTGATCTTCGCGCTCCAGAAACCCATTTTGGGAAGGCCTGTCTTCGGTTTTGCCTCTGCCTTTCTGATCTTGGCCGGATTTTCGCTGATTACGCCGGCGGGAACCCGATGGCTCAACACCCTCTTTAGTCCCGCGGTTGAAAGGCTCTTCAAAACTGAGGGAAGACTGGCCAGCCATTACCTGAGGGACTCCCTAACACGGACGGCCATTACCATTACGGCCTTGATGACGGCCCTGGCCATGTTGATCAGTATCTCCATCATGATCCTCAGCTTCAGAAAAACGGTGGAAATTTGGGTTGGCCAGGCCATTACCGCCGACATTATCCTCACCCCGGCATCTGCCGCTATTTCCGGCTGGGATGCCTTCGTCCCGCCAGAAGTTGTTACCTATGCTCGAAATCATCCTCAGGTGGAGGAAATTGACACAATTCGCGCGTCTGAAATGGATTATGGAGGGCGGGTTATCCTACTCTGGGCGGCGGTGACACCGGTGCTACTCCATCAGAACCGGCTGCGTTTCGTTCGGGGAGACGAGGCCGAAATCATCGAAAGGGTAACCCAAAGGGGGGAGGTGATCGTCTCCGAAACCTTCTCGATGAAGTTCGGAGTCAGAGAAGGCCAGGACCTGTTGATGCAGACCCCACGGGGCCTAAGGGAATTCAGGATTGCCGGAATATTCTATGACTATACGACGGAAAATGGTATGGTCATCATCGATCTTACCATCTACCAAGAAATCTGGAAAGACTTCCGCATCAATCGGGCAGCACTCTATCTGAGGGACCCTTCTCGTTTGGCAGAGGTGAGAAAGGACCTGGTTGGGCATCTTTCCGGTAAGTATCGGATATTGGCCGTCTCCAACAGGGAGCTGAGGAACGCGATCCTCCGGATCTTCGACCAGACCTTTGCTATCGCCCACGCACTAAAGGTGATCGCCTTTGTCGTGGCCATTTTAGGAATTATCAATTCCATGCTGGCGATGGTTATCGAGAGGGAAAGGGATATCGGGATTCTCCGGGCTATTGGCACGTCCAAAGGGCAGATCCGAAAAATGACCCTGGTGGAGGCCCAGCTCATGGGATTGGTAGGTTTTGTTCTCGGAGCGTTGAGCGGCATTCTTCTCTCCATGGTCCTTATCTATGTGATTAACAAGCAGTCCTTTGGATGGACGATTCAATTCTTTCTGGTTCCTTCGGTGTTTGTCCAATCCCTCGTGCTGGTGGTGGTTGCCTCTTTTCTCGCCGGTCTCTTCCCTGCCCATGTTGCTGCCAAAAAGAGTGTGGCCGAAGCGGTGAAGATGGAGTAAACGTCAAATGATTGATCCGAAAAGATTTTTCGTCATATTGCTCTGCTTCGTTTTTCTCTCCGCGGCCTTCGCCCACTCGCAAGAATTTGATAGAGCCCTTCCGGGGAGAACC